>NZIJ01000073.1 GCA_002689915.1 Halieaceae bacterium
CCCTGCCGCATTGAAGGTGCTATCGGCTTGTAGCGCTAATGTGGACGGGCTTCGCGGCGATCTGGTCGAGTTTGTCGATGCGACAACCCCGATGGTCTCGGGCGATGAGGAGGTGGATACACAGCCGACGCTGGGATTTCAGAGGGTCCTGCAACGCGCTGTATTCCATGTGCAAAGTTCTGGCAAAGCCGAAGTAACAGGTGCCAATGTTCTGGTCGCTATATTTTCCGAGCAGGAGAGCCAAGCCGTCTATTTCCTGAAAACCCAAGATATTTCGCGGCTTGATATTGTGAATTTTATTACGCACGGAGTGAGCAAATCAGAGGACGAGGAAGAGGGCGCCGATGACGAGTTTCCGACCAGCGCAGGCGCGAATGAAGGCGCCGATGAAGAGGAAAGCCCACTTGATAAATACGCAACAAATCTCAACGAAGAGGCCATTCAGGGGCAGATAGACCCGCTGATCGGCCGCCTTGACGAGGTGGAGCGCGTCGCACAAATTTTGGCGCGTCGTCGGAAAAATAATCCCTTGCTTGTGGGCGAGTCAGGCGTTGGAAAAACGGCTATTGCCGAAGGCCTGGCGAAGCTCATCGTAGACGGTCAGGTGCCCGATACATTAAAGACTGCAGAGGTTTTCTCGCTTGACCTTGGCGCACTGCTCGCTGGTACTAAGTATCGAGGTGATTTTGAGAAGCGCTTTAAGGGTGTTCTGGCTGACTTGAAGCGTCGCGATGGGTCGATCCTCTTCATCGACGAGATCCACACTATTATTGGTGCGGGCGCCGCATCCGGTGGCGTGATGGACGCAAGCAATTTGTTAAAACCCCTGCTGAGTTCTGGCAAGCTACGGTGTATTGGCTCTACGACCTATGCGGAGTACCGAGGTATTTTCGATAAGGACAAAGCCTTGAGCCGGCGCTTCCAAAAGGTCGATGTACTCGAGCCATCGGTAGATGACGCCTATAAGATTTTGAAAGGGTTGAAATCGCGTTTTGAAGAGCATCATGGCCTGCGTTACACCGATAAGGCGCTTCGAACGGCAACCGAGATGGCAGCACGGTACATTACCGACCGATTCCTGCCGGACAAGGCGATTGATGTGATTGACGAGGCGGGCGCTTTCCAGCAGCTCCAGCCGGTGAGCAAGCGAAAGAAGGTAGTGGGTCCAGGCGATATCGAGGCAGTGATCGCGAAGATTGCGCGAATTCCACCTAAAACAGTCAACAGTGATGATAAAGAGCTCCTTGAGAAGCTGGAGTCCAATCTTTCTTTGGTTGTGTTTGGTCAAAACAAGGCCGTAAGCCAGCTAGTAAGCTCGATTAAGTTAGCGCGAGCCGGGTTACGCTCTGGTGATAAACCTATCGGTAGCTTCCTGCTTGCCGGCCCCACAGGTGTTGGAAAGACGGAGGTGACCAAGCAGCTCGCAATGCAGCTGGGACTTGAGTTGTTGCGCTTCGATATGTCGGAGTACATGGAACGACACACCGTGTCACGTCTCATCGGGGCTCCGCCTGGCTATGTCGGCTACGATCAGGGTGGGTTACTGACCGACGCGGTCACAAAGCATCCTCACTCGGTCGTTCTATTGGACGAAATCGAAAAAGCCCATCCAGAGGTCTTCAATTTACTGCTCCAAGTCATGGATCACGGAACGCTGACGGACAACAACGGGCGAAAAGCCGATTTCCGTAACGTCATTGTTGTGATGACCACGAATGCGGGTGCAGAAAGCATAGCGAAACGTTCTATCGGCTTCTCTACGCAAGATAACAGCACCGACGCGATGGAGGCGATCAACAAGCTGTTTACGCCGGAGTTCCGGAACCGCCTTGATGCGATAGTGCCCTTTGAGCCCCTGGATCAGGACGTCATTCTTACGGTAGTTGATAAATTCCTAACGTCGCTTCAGACCCAGCTAGACGAAAAGCGTGTGCAGTTACACGTAGATGAGAGTGCCCGTGAGTGGCTGGTTGAGGAAGGGTATGATCGAAACATGGGCGCCCGTCCCATGGAGCGGGTAATTCAGGAGCACATTAAAAAGCCTCTGGCGGATATGGTTCTCTTCGGGGAGCTGTCAAAAGGGGGCATTGCTCAAGTGAGTGTCAATGCTGAGGGGGATGGTCTGTCGGTATCGGCCGTTGTCGAGATCTCCGAGGAAGCAGTTCCAGCGTAAGAAATTACGCGTAATGCCAGCAAGTGATGGTTTTCCCAACGCGCACTTTGAGATAGAGTGCGCGCCATCAGTTCAATTAGGTAGGTTTAATGGCTAAAGAAGATCAAATCGAAATGGAAGGGGAGATTATCGACACGCTCCCTAACACCACGTTCCGCGTACGCCTGGAGAACGGACATGTCGTTACAGCGCACATCTCAGGGAAGATGCGCAAGAACTACATCCGGATTTTGACTGGGGACAAAGTGCGTGTCGAGGTGACCCCATACGATTTGACCAAAGGCCGAATTACTTATCGCGAGCGGTAAGCTCAAAGGTCGGACGGTAGTGTAACGACCGGAATGGGCGACAAATCACTCGGTTTGTCACCTGTATCCCCGTACCACCTTCCTTGTATGAGCATCTCTAGCGGTTGAAAGCGCGTCTTGTAGCTCATTTTCTGGCAGTCTTCTATCCAGTACCCGAGGTAGATGTAAGGCATACCGCGCTTTTTCGCATGCGAGATTTGCAGCAACACGGCGTACGTACCCAAGCTTCGCTTTTCTAAGTCTGGGTCATAGAAGGTGTAAATCGCCGCGAAGCCATCGAGCATCTCGTCAGACACGGCGACACAAACGAGCGTGTTGTTTTCATACAATCTAAAGTAGCGCGTCGAGCCGAGACTGTTATTCAAAAATGACTCGTACTGCTCCCTGTCGGGTGGGTACATGTCACCGTCAGCGTGTTTCCCCGTAATGTAGCGTTCATAAAGGGCGTAGGCCTCGTCGTCCCCACTTACCGAGTTGGTGATTTCGAGCCGTAAATCTCGGTTGGCATTAATGACCCGACGTTGACTTTTACTGGGCTTAAAGCCACTGGTAACAACGCGGGCAGCAACACACGCGCTACAGTTATTACAGTGGGGCCGGTATATGTGATCGCCGCTGCGTCTAAAGCCCATGAGGGAAAGCTCTGTGTACAGCTCGGGACTGATCGTCTGGCGGGGATCCACAAATAAAGTCGTTGCCTCCTTCTCGGGGAGGTAAGAACACCGATGTGGGAAGGTGGTAAAGACCTTAATTTCCCGGAGATTCGCCGTCACTGCATTGCTCGCGTCTGTTCTTGTATCCGAGCGCCCAACATAACGCCCTCTCAATAACGCCTAGTGTAGTGATATAACCACTTCCGGCAAAGACGCCAGTGCCTATTTTCACACTCGAGGTGAGTCATAGTCACGACGCATGCAGCACCTCGGCTAGCGCCTCAAGCTTCCTCGGGTGGCTTAACAACCCTTATTTTGCGATCATTCAAAAGATAATGACTCCGTCGGTAAAGGCATTTTCACCGGGTTAAATGTGAGACGGCCCGCGGATGGAGCAACGGCCAGTTGCGCTAACGCTGAACGTTAAAAACCCATCGAGAAACGAAATAGCTTTGAACCGGTGTTCTGAGCAAATAAACGAGGCCTCCCATGAGCCAAAGTAAGTACTTCACCTATTACGGTTATGTCGCCATTGGCCTGGCTTTGCTGAGTGCAATTGTCCTTGGGTTTCGAGAATCGGTCGAACATATCCTGCTGACCGAGTCAGGCCTTATTGAGCGTGCATCAGCCTTTGGCTACTTCGCCTGCGCCGCCTTTATGCTTGCTCGAGGAGGGCCGCAGTTTCTTCGTTACCGGGGTTATTTCGCCGTATTAGTGACCCTTTTTGGCTGTCGCGAGCTTGATTTTGATAAGGCTTTTACGACCATAGGTATTCTCAAATCGCGCTTTTTCATCAGCCCAGATGTCCCAGCGGGTGAGAAACTTGCTGGGTTAATCGTCGTGACAATACTGATCTGGTCTGTCTACATGATCCTATCTCGGCATTTCACGGGATTCCTCTCGGGTTTAAAGCAAAAGACACCCGAAGCCGTGGGGGTCGCAATTGTGTTCTTCTTACTCGCTTTTTCTAAGTCGATAGATGGTCTTCCTCGCAAATTGCAGCCATTGGGTATCGACGTCGCTCCCGAGATTGGTTCGTTCCTTGGGGCACTGGAGGAGGTGCTCGAGCTCGGCATACCTATTTACATTGCCCTTGTGACGCATGCCTGGTTCAACCGCGAGATGAGGTCGGGACAAGACTGAGTGAATCGCTCGGTTTATCACCGACCCTGGTTGGACTTGAGTGTTATTCGAAAGGCCCTAAGTGGTCCCGCAGCAGTCCTTCAAACTTCGTTCTCGAAATAAGCGTCATGCCAAGTGACTCTAGGTGTGCATTCGGCATTTGACAGTCTATGAGNTCGAGGTCAGGNAANGGCNCTTTTGAGCAAAGGTAGTGAAGTGCCACCTTCGATGCATTGGCGCGCCGCGAGAACATGGACTCGCCAAAGAATACCCGNCCNAGNACGACGCCGTAGAGGCCNCCAANNAGCTCATNGCCATCGAAGACTTCAATNCTTTGCGCATANCCCAAAAGATGNAGTTGAGAATAAGCGGTTGCAATATCNCTGCTTATCCANGTNGCTGANCGCTCCTCAGTNAGGTCCGCACAGGCTGANACAACNTCATCGAAGCAGCGATTAACGGATATTTCCCAATTGCACTTCGAAAGAAATCTACGCAGTGATCGCGATACATGGAGCTCATCTGGGAACAGCACGGCGCGAGGATCTGGCGTCCACCATAAAATAGGCTCTCCCTCTTCATACCAAGGAAATATGCCTCGCTGATAAGCGTGNAACAGCCGNTCAGCGCTNAGGTCACCGCCTACGGCTAAAAGACCGTTAGGGTCTTTTAGCGCATTNTCAGTAGGNGGAAACGGCTCGATCATATCGAGAGGGGCCGCTACTGTGCGTCGAGATACTTTTCAGCGTCCAACGCTGCCATACAGCCAAAGCCTGCAGAGGTGATCGCTTGTCGGTATACATGATCAGAGACATCGCCTGCCGCAAACACNCCCTCTACCGAGGTAAGCGTNGCGTTCCCGTCCAATCCCGAGAGGGTTTTAATGTAACCGTCATTCATGTCCAGCTGCCCCACGAACATATCCGTGTTGGGTTTGTGGCCTATGGCAATAAAAACACCATCAACCTCAAGTTCCNCTGACGGCTCACCCTTAGCTGAGGCCAATCGAACNCCCGTAACGCCACTCTCATCTCCAAGCACCTCTTCAAGCTGTCGGTGCCAATTAAGCGTTATGCGCCCCTCTTCGGCTCGAGAGAAGAGGCGATCTTGAAGTACTTTTTCTGCTCTTAACTCATCGCGACGGTGGACGAGGTGTACCTTACTGCACAAATTGGACAGGTAAAGCGCTTCCTCTACCGCGGTGTTACCCCCNCCAACAACAACCACTTCTTTATTTCGGTAGAAGAAGCCATCGCAAGTGGCACAGGCACTGACACCTTTGCCCATAAAGGCGCTTTCGCTGGGCAGCCCCAAGTACTGGGCCGACGCCCCTGTCGCAATAATCAGCGAATCACAGGTATAAGAATGTGTTCCAGACAATGTGAAAGGACGCTGAGCAAGATCCACGCTTTCGATATGGTCAAAAACGATTGCGGCCTCATAGCGTTCAACATGCTCTTGCATTTGTTGCATCAACGCGGGCCCCTGAAGTCCCTCAGGACCACCTGGCCAATTCTCAACCTCCGTTGTGGTTGTGAGTTGTCCTCCCTGCTGCATACCCGTTATGACAATNGGGTTGAGGTTCGCTCTCGCCGCGTAAACAGCGGCGGTGTAGCCGGCGGGGCCAGAGCCCAAAATAATTAAACGGTGGNGATTCGATGTACTCATTCTCAAGGATTTTCCATGGTCAAAAAATGCGAGGGNAGAGCCTACCGCATTACAGGCGCCAGCGAAATATTATTCCATTGCTTGAGGTTTTCAATGCGACTTCAAGTGATTGATTAATAATGTTAATTTTCGAAAAATAGCCGAAATATCTTTGTGGTATGATGCCGCAAACCACTGGGGGATTCAGAATTGCCTACTAAGAACACTCCTTCCAAGGTGCCACAAGGGGACACTGAAGCGAGCGTGCCGGGTGCTATGGCGAGCGTAGGCTTCATTGCCGGTCTTGCGGGCGCCTCTTTTGCGCTGGTTAGTCTGTTGACATTCAGTACGTCTGACCCCAGCTGGAGTTCAAGCGGGGCGGGTNACGTTCTCAGCAACCAAGGCGGCGTCGTTGGGGCCTATTTTTCCGATATGGTCTACTCGCTGGTCGGGTTTCTGGCGCTTGGCGTCCCGTTGCTTCTTTTATTATTGTCATACCGGTCGATTCGTCCGGCCGTGATCCGTGGCGTTACCTCCACAGATCGCGTCATCTCGAGCTTTGGGTGGGTTACGTTCCTTGCTGCGAGTGCAGGTCTGATCCAGATAGTCGTACCTCAGGAAGCGTTTCTGCCACAGGGAACCGGGGGGATCATCGGTTATGGTGTCGCTTCTTGGTTCACAGCCGCATTCTCTGACTTTGGAGCGAGGTTGCTTCTGAGTTTTTGCGTGTTGCTGGGTGGCACCCTTGCATTTGATATTGACTGGATGCGCGTGGCAGAGAAGGTGGGTAGCGTAACGATAAACACAATGAACACCCTGAGATCANGTATCGATGATTTCAATGACCGTCGGAAGTTACGGACGGAAAAGGCGAAGCGAAGTGTGCAAATCGCAGCGCATGTAGAAAAGGAAAAGCTGCGTACACCGCCAAAAATCAAAGCACCTAAGCTTCTTGAAAATGTCGGCAAGAAAGCCGAGCGGGAAAAACAAAAGCCCCTTTTTGAGTCCGCTGAGCTCACACCCATGCCGCCCTTGGCGCTGCTCGATGCACCCACACAAACGGGTCCCAGAGGCTACTCAACGTCAGAGGTGGAGTCTTTATCGCGGCTCCTTGAGATAAAGCTCGCCCACTTTGGTATTACGGCGGAAGTTGTATCGGTTTATCCCGGCCCTGTAGTTACGCGCTTTGAGATACAACCTGCGGCTGGAGTGAAGGTCAGTCGGATTTCCAATCTGGCTAAGGACTTAGCGAGATCCCTAGCCGTTAATTCGGTCCGGGTCGTTGAAGTGATCCATGGTAAGAGTGTCGTCGGCATTGAAATTCCGAATGCAGATCGGCAGACCGTTAATTTCCGAGATGTCTTAAGCTCTGCTGAGTTTGATGATGCTAAATCGCCGCTTACGATAGCCCTAGGACACGATATTGCGGGAACACCCATCGTCGCGGACTTGGGCAAGATGCCGCACGTTTTAGTAGCGGGCACCACGGGATCGGGTAAGTCGGTCGGCGTGAACTGCATGTTGGTAAGTCTTTTATACAAGGCCACACCCGATGATGTGCGATTAATCCTTGTCGATCCTAAAATGCTCGAACTCTCGGTCTACGATGGTATTCCGCACCTCCTTACCCCGGTAATCACTGACATGAAGGACGCAGCGAATGGCTTGCGATGGTGCGTCGCTGAAATGGAACGTCGTTATAAGCTCATGTCGTTGCTCGGGGTTCGTAACCTTGCCGGTTACAACCGAAAGGTAAGAGATGCGGAAAAAGCAGGAACCCCGATTGACGACCCACTGTGGACTCCTGACCCGGTGCTCGAATTAACCGGTGAGGAACAAGTGGCCCCGGCGCTAGAAACCTTGCCAAGCATCGTGGTGGTGATAGACGAATTTGCTGACATGATGATGATCGTGGGCAAAAAGGTAGAAGAATTAATTGCACGGATCGCCCAGAAGGCGAGAGCCGCAGGCATTCATCTGGTTCTCGCCACGCAGAGGCCATCGGTTGACGTCATCACGGGCCTTATCAAGGCAAACATACCCTCGCGGGTGGCGTTCTCGGTTTCCTCAAAAATAGATTCCCGCACGATTCTCGATCAAGGTGGCGCAGAGCAGTTACTGGGCTATGGGGATATGCTTTATTTGCCGTCTGGCTCAAGTACGCCCACCCGTGTCCATGGCGCATTTTGCTCCGACGACGAGGTGCATAGGGTCGTGGCCGATTGGCGCCGCCGTGGCACACCTGAGTTCATAGATGGATTGCTCGATGAGGGAGGCCAAACACCGGTAACTGCCCAAGAATTGCAGTCTGCTGCCTCATCCGATGACGATCCGGAGAGCGATGCACTCTACGATGAGGCTGTGCACTACGTGTGTAGCAGTCGCCGCGCCTCAATCTCGTCAGTCCAGCGCAAACTCCGAATTGGTTACAACCGTGCCGCGAGACTTATTGAGACCATGGAGGCGACGGGGGTTGTTTCCGCCATGGGTAGTAATGGGCAGCGTGAGGTTCTCGCTCCGCCACCGCCAGGGGGTGATGATTGATCCGCAACATTCTGGGCCTTCTGTTGCTGATCACGTCACTGTCTGCGCAATCGGAGGAGATGACACCCTGGCCCTTTGACGGTTTAGAGGGTGTGTCGGGAACGTTTACTAGCGAGACTCAGGGACCGTCGGGTGACACGCTGAGAAGCTCGGGTCGATTTTCAAGTCTCAAACCCGATCATTATTTATGGGATATACAAACCCCGGATAGCCAAATGTTGGTGGTGAACTCTACCGGATTTTGGCAGGTTGATCGGGATTTGGATGTCGTTATTCTTCGTGATGTACCCAGTTCAGCACAGCTACCACTTTCTAAAATTTGGCTTGATGAGGCCGAACTTACTGCCTTCTCCAAAGAGGTGACTGAGGGTTCTATGGAGGCTATCAGCGCCTTTGAACTGCGCGTCGTGAGTCCAACGCTTTTGGAAATGCGCCTCGTTGACCCGCTCGGGCGTGAGACGCGTTTTCAGCTAACGATCGAGTCTACGGTTGCCCCTGCACGTGAGGCGTTTGACGTTCGAGTCCCCCCTAATGTGGACTTTTTTGACGAGCGCAGCGTCAAACCTACGCCAAACGCCGAGGCATTCAAATGATCGCTCTCTGTATCGCGTTGGGTGGCGCCATGGGTGCGTTGGCGCGATTTGGTGTCCATCAATGGATGCTCGCCAGCGGCGTCGGTGCATTCGGTGCGTCCACGCTAACCGTGAATGTTGTCGGTTCATTTGCTATCGGTTGCTGTTTCATTGCTTTCGAACGCTTAAATGTCTCAGAGGCGGTCAGATTGGGGTTGATGGTCGGTTTTTTAGGTGCGTTCACGACCTTTTCAACCTTTTCGCTAGAGCTTCTTAACGAGCTTCAAGCTGGTAATTATCTCAGGCCGGGTATTTATGCGGTGTCTTCCGTTCTGTTGTGTCTGTTCGGTTGCTATGTTGGTTTTACCGTTACGCGCGCAATCATCGACTAATCCATTTTTGACGGTAAACTACCGCCCCTAATGCACTCTAGGTTAAATCCCATTTACTCATGCTAGATCTGAAACTCGTCCGCAAAGACCCACAAGCCGTCGCTAATGCCCTGGAAAAGAAACACTACAGTTTCCCGGTGTCGCGTTTCATTACGCTCGACGCTGAGCGCAAGGAGGCCGATATTCGGTCCCAGGAACTTTTAGCCGAGCGAAAGAAGGCCTCTAAGCAAATTGGCGCATTAATCGCGTCCGGCAAATCGGTAGACGACGCAAAGGCAGAGGTCAACGAAGTGCTCAATCGTCTCTCTGACGAGCTTGATCAGGCGGTAGCGCAAGCAAAGGAAATTCAGACAGCGCTTGATGACTTGATGATGCAAACCCCAAACCTTCCTGATGGGGCCGTGCCCGCAGGGCGAGATGAGGACGATAATGAGGAGATTTTAAAGTGGGGCACACCGGCTGAGCTGTCTTTTACTCCCAAGGACCACGCCGATCTTGGTGAAGCCTTAGGTCAACTCGATTTTGAACTGGCAGGCAAGATTACCGGTAGCCGCTTTAGCGTTATGCAGGGCGGATTAGCGCGACTACAACGTGCGTTGACCCAGTTCATGCTGGACACACACACGCAAACACACGGCTACACAGAGGTTTATGTGCCGTTTATTGTCAATTCTGACTCGCTATATGGTACGGGCCAGCTACCGAAGTTCGCCGAGGACTCCTTCAAGCTTGAAGGGGATTCCGATTATTATCTAATACCAACCGCCGAAGTGCCCGTTACCAACATGCTGAGAGACCGTATCGTTGAAGATGCGGAGTTGGGGGAGGGCGGACTTCGCTTCACCGCGCATACGCCTTGTTTCCGGAGCGAAGCGGGGAGTTACGGGAGAGACACACGCGGGTTGATTCGCCAGCATCAATTTGAAAAAGTTGAGTTGGTGCAGGCCGTTCGACCCGAACAGTCTGACGAAGCCCTGGAAGCCCTCACCGGTCATGCGGAAGCGATCTTACAGGCTCTGGAGCTTCCTTATCGTAAGGTGCGACTGTGCGGTGGCGATCTGGGATTCAGTGCAGCCCTTACCTACGATCTAGAAGTGTGGTTGCCGGGCCAGAGTGCATACCGTGAGATATCGAGTTGTTCGAATTTTAGAGACTACCAAGCAAGAAGAATGCAAGCGCGATGGCGAAACCCCACGACGGGCAAGCCTGAGCTCCTTCACACCCTGAACGGTTCCGGTTTGGCAGTGGGTAGGACGCTGGTGGCCGTGGTTGAGAACGGACAACAAGCTGACGGCTCCATTGTCCTTCCGGCGGCAATTGCGGCCTACATGGGCACCGACATCATTACCCCACGTTAATAAGCTGATATCGCTTTACACAGCAGTTTAGGCTGGGCTTTTAGCGAACACTCGCCCTAGCCATCACGGGTCCCGAAAGGTTGATGGCATCGACAAGAATGCGCGCTGTTTCGGTGATCAATGCATCGTCATCATCGATACTTTCGGACCCCTCATCAGATTCAGACTCCGAGCCCGCATCCAAGGTGTCTTCAGCTGTGTCGAACATCTCATCAAGCGATAGCAGGGCTTCCATCCCCTTCGCTTTCCTTCTTGTATTTTCGATGGCGAGATACTGAGCTTCTTGATCTTCACGCTGCGCAACTCGCGCTTGCTGGTTCAGTGGCAATTGCTCGGTCCCGTTGATGTCTTCGGCTAACGCTTTCTGATCCCAAATGTATTGAAAATCCGCATTAGCGTTTGCCCGCTCGGTGTGGTTCGCAACCAACGTCGGCAAAATAGCGTCAATCGCACCATAATTTTTGTGGCGAACGGGCGCTATACGATCCCAGTCAAGGGCCTTCTCCAGTGAGCTTTCACCGATTTCGTCGTGCTGAAGCAGGGAAGGGTAGCTAATGTCAGGAATAACACCCCTGTGCTGCGTACTCTCGCCTGAGATTCGGTAGAACTTGCTCTCGGTAATCTTAAGCTGACCCTCGGGCAGATCGAGCAACGTCTGCACGGTACCTTTGCCAAAACTCCGATCACCAACAATGATGGCGCGCCCATAGTCCTGTAGGGCGCCCGCAAAAATCTCGGAGGCAGAGGCGCTCAAGCGATCGATCATGACTGCTACGGGGCCCTCGTAAAAGGGGCCTCTGCGGCGCTTTCCATCGCGCCATACTCGCGAGCCAGTACCCTTAATCTGCACAGTAGGGCCGTATTCGATGAAAAGACCTGTCAACTCATTGGCCTCTCTTAGCGATCCACCACCATTGCCCCTCAAGTCGATTACCAATCCGTCGACACCTGCTTCATTCAGTTCAGCAACAAGCTTACCTACGTCCCGTGTCGTCGACCGAAAGTCAGGGTCTCCTTTTCTGTACGCGTCAAAATCGAGGTAAAAGGCCGGTACGTCTATAACACCTATTTTTCTAGGTAAGCCGTCTAAATCATTGATTTCTATTATTTTAGACTGTGCCGCCTGCTCTTCCAAACGGACTTCGTTGCGTGTAATAACCAATCGCCGAACTTCGTCCGCACGACCCGCCGCAGGAATAACATCAAGGCGGACCACCGTGCCTTTCTTCCCTCGCACCAAATCGACAACGTCATCCAAGCGCCACCCAATGACATCCGTCATGGGGCCGTCGTCACCTTGTCCGACACCAATAATAAGTTCAGCAGCCGCAAGGTCGCTTTGCTGGTCGGCTGGACCAGCAGGGACGACCCTAACAACTTTGACGTATTCGTCCTCGTTCTGAAGCACAGCGCCAATTCCTTCAAGACTCAAACGCATGTCAATATCGAAGTTTTCGGCGCGACGTGGCGAAAAATAGCTGGTGTGAGGGTCAAATTGAGAGGTGAGGGCGTTCGCATACACCGCAAAGACGTCTTGGGCATTGTATTGCTCCAGGCGCTTTAACTGGTTTTCGTAGCGTTTTTTAAGCGTCGGTGCGATCTCATCCTCAGCTTTATCCGCCATTTTAAGACTCAGCACCTGGTTCTTTAACCGTTTTCGCCAACGTTCAGAAAGCTCGGCGGAGGATGTTGCCCACTCACGCTCGGTGGGATCTCGCTCAATAAACTCCTCTTTGTCGTAGTCAAAACGCTGAGCAACGTCATCCATGTCCTCAATTATGCTGCGTAACTGCGCGGACGCGATCGCTCGATAGCGTTCATAAACCTCGACGGCAGGGTATAACTCACCTTTGCGACCTAGGTCATCAAGCGTGGTCTGATATTCAGAGAACGCCTCTACGTCAGATTGTGTGAAATACAAATGCGAAGGATCAAGTCGCTCCAGGTAGGTCTGCAGGTGCGCCTGTGACATTTTGTCGTTGTAGCGCTTATCAACGAAATGCGTGTCTTCGAGCTCTGTAATGAGGGCACGAAGCGTCCATTTCTGTTCACGGGTGGTTTCTAGCTCTGCATATGCGAGTGGAGCGCTGAGCGCTAATGCACAAACGATATGCGTGAGGAGTTGCTTGTATCGCATCGAAAAAGCTTCCATAAAAGTAAAAACAGAGCGCGCCCGTGTACTCAAACAGCGCGTATTCGTAAGCGTAGCGTAATTGGTGCCATTACCACAGATACGAAAGGGGCCTTTGCTTGGACTGCCCTGTATCTTTTTCTATTATTTAACATAATATACATTATGCGCATTTTGAGATGGGTGCTTTCGGGTGTAGGATAGGACTGACACTGTGAGTTATCGGTAGCGCTCTCACCTATGCAAAAGTCAGAACATTCAACGCCTCACGTAGAAGCCTTTTACGACGAAGCGACGTCCACGCTCTCTTACGTCGTAGCCGACATGGACAATAAGGTGTGCGCGGTAATTGACCCTGTGCTGGATATAAACGATGACGCTGCCGAAATTTCGACACACAGCGCGGACCGCATTGTTAGGTTCATTGGGGAGTGCGAGCTTCA
>NZIJ01000074.1 GCA_002689915.1 Halieaceae bacterium
CGTCGCGATAGCTTGTTAAAGGAGCTTGCTCAAAACGAAGCGTCTGGAGAACCCACGCTATTTATGAAGTGGTGGCCGCTGTACGCTCGATTTGTCTGTCCAGCGATTATCGCACTCATACTTCTGCGTTCACTCTAATGGCTAAGTAAAGCGGCCACCGCGCCGCTTCCACAAACCCATCAAGTAACGAAATGGTAGGCGTATCCTGTAGAGAATGGGTTTGAGACGGAGAAAAAAAAAGCCTCCAGCGTCGCCGCTGGAGGCATGTACTTCTTACTACGGTCTGGACCGGTTTAACAAACTACAAAATCGACGACAGGACTTAGCGGGGACTGCGAATGATCCGCGTTAGCTCCTCACCACGCCCCTCTAGTGCTGCTTGAAGGGCCTTCTCCATGAGATACCGCGCTTGAGCGGTGTAGGCGTAGATGCAGGAATGCACGGCTGCTTCGTGCCAGTTCTCGACGCTGCAGGCCGTTGAGTAGGTTTCAAACTCACTCAACGTCTTGATAAGGTCGGAAATATGCTTTGGGCATTCGCAATCAAGTAAGCTTTTTAGCTTACCTGCCGCGTTAAGCGTGCTGTCGTCATACATCCGTGGCTTGGCTTGAATGAGCTCGCCCAGGTTAATCTCGCCCTGCTTAGCCTCGTGATCAATAGCGACCCGACCTAACTCGAAAGCCAAACGTGCTGATTCCGGCGGGTATTCGAGGGCTGACATACCGCGGCGCTCGATCTCTTCGATCCACCGTTGGTTGCACAGTTGATACAAAACCAATGTTCGTTTGGCGCCAAGACGATTTGCGAGTGTGTCCATCGCGTTGATATTCGTCATGGATACGGAAGGGCAATGAACGACCAGCATGTCCGCCTTTTCGTCCTGATCGAGCGTATCGACAGCATTCGCCAACGGCATGCGAGACAAAAACGCACTGATATTCGAGAGACAGCCTTGGTGTCCATCCAGCCACTGACACAGCTCAGGGCCCACAAAGACGACTTTTGACTTCGATGCGGGTATTGCCTTGGCCATTCGGCTCCCGCGATTACTAACGAGCAGTTCAAGTGTCTTTCTGTCAGACGACGCAATCTCGCCAATACGAACACCGTCTTCTACAAGCGCCGTGATCAACTGGAGATGCTCGAGGTCTGACTGGGTAAACAGTCTCCGCCCTGATGCGGATTTGTAGCTGGCCCCCAGGCCGTACCGTCTCTCCCAAACGCGGAGCGTGTCAGGCTTCAAGCCGGTTAATCTTGCGACCGTACCAATCCCGTAAAGCGGGCGTGGCTCTAAAATGTTTGGTGCCTTAGCTGGTGCGTTCATGATTTTCCCCGGTTGTTTGTTCGGTAACTGTCGTGATTTACGGGACAAATTGCGGTTTAGATCAGGACATATTGCGTGCGTCCAACTCTTGTTCAACTCCTAGCTGGACAATGTCCAACTTTCGCTGGGCAGCGCGGAGGTAGCGCCGTATAGATGGTATTCCTACCGAGGCACCGGTCATGATCGACAACACTGACGAGAAAGACATCGAATTAATGTTCGCCGAAGCGCGGCGTTACGACCTCCTGACTGCTGAGCAAGAGCAGCAAATAGACGCCGCTAAATGGCAGGCGGTTCGCGAGCTGTATGCGCTCATCGCGAATGAGGAAGAATTGAGCGACTACTTAGCCACGTTTTGCGATCAGTGTTTGGTCAATCCACCGCAGATACAGCGGTTTCCGAATCGTGACCTCCATTTTGTTTTGAGGCGAGAACTCGCGGCCCTTTTTAGCGACGGCAGTCACAGTGCGCAATCACGTGAGGCAGCCCAGAAACTCGGCACCCTGAAAACGCCCTCAGCGCGACTCAAATACATTGAGGGACTTGAGTTGCCCGCAAGCCTAACAGTGGGTATTGCCGTGGCGATACTGCGTCGAGCAGGCGGGCAGTTTGCCGATACGGTGTCTGATGCTATCGGCCATTGGCAGCGACACTGGCAGACGCCTGTGCCCTCCTTTGCACTTGAGCAAGAGACATTGGCTCGATTAAAACAGAAGCTCCGTAGGTATACCGAAGCCCGCGATCGACTCGTCATGCATAACCTGAGGCTGGTTTACTCCATCGCGTCCCGCTACAAGGGTCGAGGGGTCGGCTACCTCGATCTAGTGCAGGAAGGTACGCTGGGACTCATTCGCGCAGCGGAAAAGTTTGAGTACGAGAAGGGCTTTCGCTTCAGTACCTATTGCTTTAACTGGATTACCCAGGCCGTTAGGCGCTACGTCGGCGACGCCGGCACGCTGATTCGCTTCCCGACACACGTCCAAGAACAGATTGGCAGGCTCTACAAGGAGCGGTACGCGGAGCAGGCAAGGACCGGTCAAGAAGCGGATACGGAGACCTTGGCCGCAAACGCAGGCATGGATCCGGAAAAAGCACGAGAGCTTCTGCAACTACGAAACTTAACGGTCTCACTGGATGCACCAAAATACGATGATGAAGACGACCAGAGCATGGTCGACACCCTAGTGGGTGAAACGTTCGGTGGGGCGAGCGATGATGCCGAGCAGGAGTCTTTAGGTAAGTTTTTGGGCCATGCGATATCGCGCCTTGAGTCAAATGAACGCGAGGTGGTAAGCGCGCGCTGGGGACTAAACAATGCCCCTCCCCTGAGCCGAGCTGAGATAGCCGATAAGCTAGGCGTAAGCAGAGAGTGGGTGCGTCAGCTAGAACGTTCTGCGTTAAAGAAGCTCAAAGGACAAATTGACGTTCAGAAAACCTTCGATGACTACCAGCACAGCAGCAATTGGTAGCGTCAAAGCGTTAAGGCCGACACTGCTGAAGCAATCGTTGGGTGTTTGAAACCAAAGTCATGTGCAGTCAGCGTATTGGGTAACACCCGCTGTCCTGTCAGCAGCAGTTCGTCCGCCATCTCCCCCAACATAACTCGCATCACGGGGGCTGGCACGCCCAGTTTTAGCCAAGTGGACGAGCAGGCCTCCACGGCGGCTGCAAACGCACGATGTGTAACCGGTTCGGGCGCCGTCATGTTCACCGGCCCTCTTAGTTGCTCATGATCTAAGCAAAAGCGTATCGCGCTGACCATATCGTCGATATGGATCCAACTTAACCAATGTCGCCCTCGGCCCATCCAAGACGACACACCGAGCTTAAAGGACTGCGTCATTTGGGGGTAAGCACCCCCGTTTGCCTCAAGTACCACACCCGTTCGAAGCAACACTACCCGCGTGTGTTCTGATGCCGCTTTTTGAGCCTCGGCTTCCCAATTTGCGCACAGCTCGGCTGAGAACCCCGAGCCCTTGCTGTCGGTTTCAGTGAACGATGCACTATCACTCTCACCATAAAAGCCAATCGCACTGCCGCTGACAAACACTTTCGGCATGCCTATTTGCGTCAAATGCTCGATTAGGTCTCTTGTGAAGGCGATTCGACTACTCAAAATTTCGCGCTTGTACCGTTCGCTCCAGCGCCGATCAGCCAGCCCTGCCCCGGCGAGGTTTACCACCGCATCGAGGTCCTGGGGTATCTCCTTGAGTTGCTGGACGTACCGAATGCGTTCTTCTGACCGAAGCCTCTGGCGGGTAAACACAGTGATTACGTGTCCGTCCAACAGCAAACTCTTGACCAAGGCACGTCCAATTAGTCCTGTGCCACCTGTCACCAATATGTGCATAGCCGCTATATCCTTTCGCGTCATCAAGCCCAACAACCAACGAGCAGTAACCAACGTATACGTACAATGCAGAAAACGGTTGAATCACTTTCTACTTGGCTTCGTCGCATTGAGCACTGGACCGTTCTTACCGGCGCCGGTGTCAGTGCGGCCTCTGGTATACCTACTTATCGCGATCGAGATGGGCGATGGCTTCGCGTTGATCCGATTCAACATCGAGAATTTGTCGAATCTTACAGTAAACGGCAACGCTACTGGGCGCGATCTATGGTGGGCTGGACGGGCGTGGATGCGGCCATACCAAATGCTAATCACTATGCGCTGGCGGCGCTGGAACGTGTGGGTAAGATCGACACACTGATAACGCAAAATGTCGATCGCTTGCACCAGCGGGCTGGATCAAAAAATGTGATCGATCTGCATGGTCGGCTGGACCGTGCGGTGTGTCTTGATTGCGGCGCCCACGAGACAAGGGAGTCTTTGCAGACACGGTTACTGGCAAATAATCCTTTTGTTCCAGAATACCGCCACATAGCGCGCCCCGATGGTGATGCAGACGTTCCCGAGGATTACATCTCGCGAATAAGCATCCCCGATTGCCAGTCTTGCGGCGGTACACTCATGCCTGACGTGGTTTTTTTTGGGGGTACAGTGCCAAAGCCACGGGTCGAGCTCTGCTCTGATGCCATCTCACGCTCGGGTGGATTACTGGTCGTCGGCAGCTCCTTGCAGGTCTATTCGGGTTTTCGGTTTTGTCGTCAGGCGGAAAAACACCGGATTCCAATCGTCATTGTTAACGAAGGCCAGACCCGTGCGGACGATCTGGCCACCCTTAAAATCTCAGCTAATGCGATGCAGCGTTTGGTTGCCGCCGTAGACGAGCTTGTCCCTTCAACGGAGAAAAAAACCGCGTGAGCACAACCATTGTTTTATTCAGGCAGGATCTCAGGCTTCACGATCACCCAGCGCTCACAGCAGCCTCACAACGCGGTGCCGTCATTCCCGTGTTCGTTCTTGATGATGAAGCCTGCGGGGATTGGCCCATGGGTGGCGCGAGTCGCTGGTGGCTAAAACAGAGCCTCCTAAAACTGGGACGTTCGATTGGTCAAATGCAGGGCAAGTTGGTGCTTCGCAAAGGTGACACAGTGGAGGTGCTGCGTGAGCTTCAAGCGACGTCGGGGGCTGATGCGATCTATTTCTCTCGACAATACCAGCCATGGGCTGCGGGAACGGAAGCCGCCATCAATGAAGCCTTCAATGAGATAGGCGTCTCTGTGAAACGCTATCCGGGGACACTCCTTCATGAGCCAGGATCTGTCCTCACCGGCTCCGGTACAGCGTTCAAGGTCTTCACACCCTTTTGGCGAGCGGCGCTAAAAATGCCAATCGCCGCGCCCCTTCCCGCTCCGGCGGTTCAGTGGTCTGACGCCATGCTGGTCAGCGATGAGCTAGACTACTGGAAGCTGGATCCAAAGCAACAACAAGGGATCCCCGATTGGGCGGATGGCTGGGAGGCGATGTGGGAGCCAGGTGAAGACGGCGCTCACCATGCTTTGGAGAGGTTTTTAGAAGCACCTGTTGCGCACTATTCCGAGGGTCGGGACATACCGGCAAAACGTTATACGTCACGCCTCGCGCCGCACCTTAAATTTGGAGAAATGTCGCCCCGACAAGTCTGGGCCTCAGCACAGCAACGAAAGCTGTCTGCGCCGCAGTGGAATGGCGCTATCGATAAATTTCTCGCCGAAATCGGATGGCGAGAGTTTTGCTATCAACTAATCGATCTGTTCGGTGCTATGCCTGACCGCCCTTTTAAACAACAGTTTTCAGGTTTTCCCTGGGATAACAGTGTCGATCATCTGCGCGCTTGGCAACGTGGCATGACAGGCTATCCCATCGTCGATGCAGGGATGAGAGAACTGTGGCAAACGGGTTTCATGCATAACCGCGTTCGGATGATCGTTGCCTCATTTTTAACGAAGCACTTGCTTGTCCATTGGATAGAAGGTGAACGGTGGTTCTGGGATTGCCTTTTAGACGCCGATATCGCCTCAAATGCCTGCAGTTGGCAATGGGTTGCCGGCTCCGGGGCTGATGCGGCACCCTATTTCCGTATCTTCAACCCCATTGCTCAAGGCCAAAAATTCGATCCTGAGGGCGACTACGTTAAACGTTGGTGTCCGGAACTGGCAGAACTTCCAAAGAAGTTCCTCCATGAACCCTGGGAGGCGCCCGCATTGACCCTAGCCGGCGCCGGTGTCGCGCTTGGCGAAAACTATCCGCACCCCATCGTTGACCATAAAACCGCTCGGCAAGGGGCTCTTGACGCCTACGAAGTCATCAAGAAAGTAGGCTAAGCCTCATCGATAATCGCCACTGCTCGCGTCCACCCGGCCGAGCCACCGCGGACTTTGTGAGGGAAGCAGCTGACCGTGAAACCATGGTCGGGCAAAACCTCTAGATTGTGCATCTTCTCAAGGTGGCAGTAGCCGATATCGCGTCCGGCCTTGTGCCCCTCCCAAATAATACTTGCGTCTTTGTCTGCGGCGTAGCGCTCAGCCGTATAACTAAACGGCGCATCCCAACTCCACGCATCGGTCCCGGTGACACGAATACCCCGCTCTAGCAGGTACATTGTCGCTTCATAACCCATCCCAGCCCCTGCATTCACATAGTCTTCGCTTCCGTAACGCTTACCTGCGGAAGTATTGACAAGAACGATGGTTAAGGGCGATAGATCGACCTCTATTCGCGCAAGCTCAGCCTCAACGTCGGCCGCAGTCACGACATACCCATCTGGCTTGTCTCTGAAATCCAGCTTCACTCCGGGCTGGAAACACCATTCAAGGGGCACCTCATCGATGGTGATTGCCCTCTCACCACCTCCCGCTTTGTTATTCATGGTGCTGTGGTAGTGGTAAGGCGCATCAAGGTGCGTTCCGTTGTGGGTGCAGAGCTGAACCATCTCGATCGCCCAGCCCTCGCTGTCTGGCAGTTCAGATTTATCGAGGACCTCAAAGAAGTCAGCCATTTGCTCGGCGCCCGCATCGTGCCGAATGTAGTCAATTTTTGGACGCATGGGTGGTGGGTCACTCACCACGTCATTTTCGAGATAAATAGACAAGTCGATGAATCGGCGCACGGTTGGCCTCCTCTGCTAGCTCATAAACAATTCGTTGCAATCATGTCTGACTTTACCCGCACTAGCAGGTGACATCTAACACTTATGCATCTTGGCAAAATTCATTCTCGAGACTAATGTTCACGACAAATTAATGTGTTGTGGATGCACTATGAATTTCTTCAATAAAAAACCACTGCTTCTGAGCGTCGCATGCTTGAGTCCACTCGCCAACGGCGAGGCGCCGTATCCCTCAACCTACACGGCACCTGAGCACAATCCAACGCTGATCACCAACGCTACGGTGCTCACGGGAGATGGTAAGCGTCTTGAGGGCGCCAGTGTTTATTTTGTGAACGGCAAAATCGTCGAGGTTACTGACAGTGCGCCCGAAGTGGCAGCCAATACACGAGTGATCGATGGGCAGGGACGATGGGTCACGCCCGGCGTAATTGACGTGCACTCGCATTTAGGGGTCTATCCCTCCCCTGATGTTGACGCGCACTCAGATGGAAACGAAGCGACAGCGCCCGTCACGGCCGAAGTTTGGGCAGAACACAGTATTTGGCCACAAGACCCCGGTTTTGGCCGCGCGCTGGCCGGTGGCGTTACGACGCTGCAGATCTTGCCAGGCTCGGCAAACTTGTTCGGTGGACGTGCCGTCACTTTAAAGAATGTCGCTTCGGTGTCCTATCAAGGCATGAAGTTTCCCGGCGCGCCCTATGGACTAAAAATGGCCTGCGGCGAGAATCCAAAACGGGTCTACGGCAGGAAAGGCAGTGGGCCGTCTACGCGCATGGGTAATATCGCAGGCTACCGAACAGCATGGATCAAAGCGCAAGACTATCGTGATGAGCACGCCCAATACGCTGCGCTAACTCGCGAAGAACAAAAAGAGACCACAAGGCCAAAACGTGACCTCGAACTTGAGACACTCGCCGGGGTGCTCGACGGAGAGATCATCATTCACATGCATTGTTACCGAGCGGACGAGATGCTAACCATCTTAGATCTCGCTAAGGAGTTCGATTACAAGGTGGGTACATTCCACCACGGTGTCGAGGCCTACAAGATTGCCGATGAACTTGCAGAAAATGATGTCTGCGGGGCGCTGTGGGCTGACTGGTGGGGCTTCAAGATGGAAGCCTACGATGGAATTCAGGAAAATATTGCCCTCGTTGATCGTCCCGACGGCAGTTGTGCCGTCGTGCACTCTGACTCTGATGAAGGCATCCAGCGACTGAATCAAGAAGCAGCCAAAGCCATGAGCCGCGGCGTCAAGGCGGGATTAGACATACCGCCCGAGCGTGCGATCACGTGGATTACATCTAACGCCGCGAAGTCACTCGGCATTGAAGACAAAACGGGGACACTTGCAGCAGGAAAGATGGCTGATGTTGTGCTGTGGAGCGGTAACCCTTTTAGCGTGTATACCAAAGCCGACCACGTCTTTATTGACGGCGTCCACCGCTACGACAGGTTGAACCCTGAGTTACAGCCGGTTTCCGATTTCGAGCTTGGACAACTACTGGAGGCGGGAGAATGAAGCGTTTATTGATTGGGCTTTTGATTGCCCCATCCGCTTTTGCGGACAGCGTTCTTGTCACGAATGCAAATTTGATGAGCATGGGGCCGCTGGGTACGCAACATGGCGTCAGTGTGCTGATCGAGGATGACGTTATTGCTGACATTGGGACAAACATTACCACTGCTGCAGATACCGTCATTGATGCCAACGGAGCGATTGTGACACCCGCATTATTTGCAGGCGCTACCGCCACCGGTTTGGTGGAGGTCAATGCGGTTCGAGAATCAGCCGATGGCTCAATGAGTGACACCAAGGACAACACGGTCCAGGTCGGGTTCGACGTACGAGACGCCTACTCCCCACTGTCGTCGGTCGTGGGCGTGACGCGCGTGGAGGGTTTTGGCTATTCGTTGCTAATGGCGAGTGGCGGCCAGTATTCCGTCGCAGGTAGAGGATCGCTTGTGGACTTTGACGGCGGGTTCGAGAGTTTTAATGGCAGCGATGTTCTATTCGTCGATGTCGGTGGCTATGCCGCTGACAAGGTCGGTGGCTCGCGCGCTGCCCACTGGATGTTACTCGACGGGATCATGGCTGACTTAAAGCGTCGGAGTTCCGAGCGCGAGTACTTGAGTCAGTCGGGTAAAGAGNACCTAAAAGATCTAANCAAGAATGGCGTATTCGTATTCAGTGCNAACCGTGCGGCCGACATCAGAAAGGTCATNTCCTTTTCANACGAATACCGTCTCAACAGTGTTATCNCCGGAGGCCGTGAAGCCTGGCTTTTAGCTGATGAATTAGCAGCGGCAGACATCCCCGTGATGGTTAATGGACTCGATAACCTGCCCTCAAATTTTGATGCGCTTGGTTCCCGCTTAGACAATGCGGCTCTTTTACACGATGCNGNCGTGCAAGTCCTGTTCACCAGTGGCGAGACTCACAATGCACGTAANGTTCGCCAAGGTGCTGGGACNGCAGTTGCTNATGGCATGCCGCACGAAGCGGCTNTCGAGGCCATGACGACTGCGCCTAGCCGTGTTTTCGGTGGCCGTGTCAGAGCACTAGAGGTTGGAAACCGCGCAGANATGGTTATCTGGAGTGGCGATCCGCTTGAGGTCACAAGTTATGCCACCAGTGTCATCCTAAAGGGTGAAGTGACCTCAATGGCGACGCGTCAGAGTAAACTACTTGAGCGCTATCTTCCNGAAGATGCAGGTCTTGGTCGGGCGTATATCAATCGGTGATTTAGTCACTCGACGATTCGTTTATGCGCGATAGNGTTGCGGTCGTCGAATGACCCTCAAGAAAATCCAGAATAATGACTTCGCCACCCGAGGCGATGACATGCTCATGCCCTGCGATGTCAGCGACGGCGTAGTCTCCCCCTTTAACCAAGACATCTGGTGAAACTGCCTCTATCAAACGCGCAGGCGTATCTTCAGTAAACGGCACGACGTAGGAAACCGACCTGAGGCCCGCTAACACCTNCATNCGNGCGCTCAANGCGTTNACNGGCCGCTCTGGGCCTTTTAAACGGGACACCGAGGCATCGTCGTTNACCGCAACGATCAACACATCACCGAGCGCTGAAGCGGACTCTAGATAGCTAACGTGCCCTGGATGAAGAAGGTCAAAACAGCCGTTCGTNATAACCACNCGTTGATTGTTAGCTTTGATTTGCGACAGCGCCGCCAACAACGAAGTCTCGTCGACAACACCAAAATCCGGCGGCACGTTAACGACGGACTCGCCATTNGCCGCAAGCGCCAATTCATCACGAGATATGGANGCAGTTCCCACCTTACCAACAACCAANCCCGCGGCAATGTTGGCAAGTCGCGTTGCATGCTCNAGAGAGGTTTGACTNGCAATACCCGCTGCAACCGCCGAAATAACCGTATCGCCGGCCCCCGTTACATCAAACACCTCTTTGGCCAGCGCGGGCAGATGCAGTGCTTCCCCCGCTCTAGGCTGAAGCGTCATTCCNCGCTCGCTTCGTGTNACNAAAACGGCGTCAAACTCAAANTCCTGACANAGCGCCATNGCTGCCGNACTAATTTTGGTGTCTGACTGCTCGCANGGACCNGCAACCGCCTCAAACTCCGAAAGATTAGGCGTGATCATTGTGGCACCNCGGTATCGCGANAAATCGCTCCCTTTTGGATCNACAAGGCAGGGGATATTTTGTGACCGACAGACCTCTATCAACGCCTNAACGCGGCATAAAGTNCCTTTTGCGTAATCGCTGAGCAGGACAACNTCGTGTTCAGCAATAAGATTGCTTACGTATTGAATNAACATANCGTCAGCGTAGTCGTCNAAAGGGGCTTCGAAATCCATGCGAATGAGCTGCTGATTCCGGCTTAAGACCCNAAGNTTNACGATTGTNTCAGCGGCGCATGGCATCACCGACCATCTCACTCCACGNNTTTCGACAGCCCTTCGTAAAACGTTTGCGTGCTCGTCNTCACCCGCGAGGCCCGAGAGCGTGGTNCTTACCCCTAAAGCAGCCAGATTCACCGCTACGTTCCCCGCACCNCCGGGACGGTCGTCNACCTCACCAACANTGACAACNGGCACTGGGGCCTCCGGNCTCATTCGCGTTGCGCTGCCATGCCAGAATCGATCCAACATGACATCGCCAATGACGAGGACCTTCGCCTTNCCAAAATCCGGGATATTAGCCATGAACTATTTCTCTTTCCTTATCCACCTGCTGAGACGGCACAGCCAAAACATGCTCTAGGGCATCCAANACCTCCGTTGGCGCTAACGCNGNCATGCAAGTAAATGCGCCACCACAACTCGGCCGCCGCTTACAGGGNGCACAGTCTAGATCGTGNTAAATCACACGTACATTATTGCGCTCTGTTTCCGTATAGGGACAGGTAGATCCAAAANGCNCCACCGTTGGTACCCCTGCAGCAACTCCCATATGCGTAAGGCCGGTATCGACTCCGATAACTGCTCTGGCCTTACTGACTAAGCTCGCGCTGACACCTAAAGGGTGAGTCCCAACCCAACTTTCTGCGTTCAGCCCTTTGAGCATTTCGGCAGCCTCGGCACGATCCGCAGGACCTCCAAGGCAGGCCACTTTATGTCCCTGAGCAACCAGTGTCTGAATGAGGGAGCGCCAGTGCGCCCGTGTCCAATGCTTCTGAGGTCGCGTGGTAAAGGGCGCTACTGCGATATAGCTCATTGGCGTGGCAATCGCCTCAGCTCTTGAGTGATCTTCATCTGTCACGCCAAGAACCATCTTAAAATCGTGAGTATCCCAACCCAGTTCTTCGGCTAAGCCTAGGTATTCTGAGCTGATTCTGGACGTTATTTGCTTGGGGTATCGTTGGGTGAGCAACAGTCCATTAGGCTCCTTTGAATGAAAGCCAACGCGCTGGGAGCTACCCGTCAGCCAGGCCAAAAAAGCACTTTTTAGCAAACCCTGTGCGTCTACCACCAGGTCGTAATCTCTCGATCGAAGTTCTCGCCTAAAACCCCTAATGGCCTTAAAAAGCGCTAATAGGCGCTTCTCTTCCCAAAGCGCTCGCCATTCTTGGCGTGGCCAGAGAATAACGCGTCCAATAGACGGCATACCTACGAGTAGCGGTCGTACCACGCCCTCTGCTAACCAGTCGATTTCAGCATCTGGAAATTGACGTTTACAGGCTTCAACCAATGGCGACGCAAACACCACATCGCCGATTGCACTAAGACGGATGATCAGAACACGCTTTGGGGAAGATACAGACATTATCGAATCAATCGGGAGCGATAACCGGCGGCTTCACGGGGTACGAGCAGTCTCTGTCCAAGGCAATAAGCAGTGTGAAGGTGAGAAAAATCAGATTGCCGCCAATATAACTGTAAATGCCCACGGCGGTCCCAATGGGAAATATTGCGAGTATCGCCACTAAGCCCGCAACGGCCACGGGCATCCGCTCATCCATCAGGTAACCCCAGAGAAAATAAAGCAACAGGCCGTAGCCTACTAACCCCACAACACCCGTTTCTGCCATGATTTCGAGCAACGTAAGATGTGGGTGCCACGTCTCAGACACCCCTGTCCCGAGGAATATTTCCTGCCCCACAGCAAAGGTACCAAAACCCCTCATACCAACACCGGTAAACCAATGTTCCTTGAACGCTATCCAGGCACTCTCCCACAACTGGGGTTGATATAAGATCGATTGGTAACGGGCCGGTGCTTCCGCGATCGTGCTCACTTGCCCCGTTACAATCGACAAGTATAAGCCTATGAGCAACCCAATAATTCCCGAGACAACAAAACCTGTAATTTGTCGTTTAGCCCCGACTTCGGGGTGCCGTAATGCCAGCACCGCCCACGCCGCAAGGCCAATTAATGCGAGCACGGCCGAGGACTGATGGCTGCTCATGACAATGGCGGCGTAGACTGGCAAGGAAAGAATTCCAATACCAATCCCACCGGCTCGTCGCAGCGCCTCCAAAAAGAAAGGCGACAGAATGGCGATGGTCGCACCGTAGCCCAGCTGCAACGAGCCAGTTACCACCGCGCCAGATTCCCCTAACTCTATCAGTGGGTCGCCCAACAGACTTACCCCTGTCAATAACTGGATAAAGCCATCAATTGCCCACGCTACGAGCAAAATACCCAGCCAGGACATGATTTGTTTCGCATCGCCCTCTTCTAGCTTTGCGCTGAGTACAACCCAGGCAGCAAAGCCGTAAGCTGCAAAACGGAAAGCCGCGGATAGACCACGATCCGGATTGACCGACATGATGAGACTAATAAAACCCGGTATCGCTATACACGAGAACAGTAACGCGGCGCGCTTCATGCCCTCTGTCGATACGACCGCCTTACGGTCGGTCAACAAGCCACCCAGGGTCACCACCACCATAAGCCAGATCAACTGGCGCGTAGCGACACTCACAGCGAGCGAGAAAAATAAAAACACCCACATTAGCGGGGCTGGAATCAACGTTTGCTGCGGCATTATTGTGACTATTGGGCTGCTTTGAGTTCCGTGGATACGTTCTCGAGAGTAACGAAATGCATAGCCCAACTCCAGCTAACACCCGTTAATAAGCGGAAAATCAACAATTTAACTTGCACCGTTCATCGACAGCGTGTTTCATCGCCACATGCTGTTATCACATCGAAAGAAATTCTTATTTATCCACATAGCTAAGACCGGTGGGACCAGCGTCCGGTCAGCACTGCAGAAGTATCGATGGCGCGACCCCTACTATGCGCCGATTTGGCTCGCAAGTAAGCTAAGCGGAATGGCAAACCACGAACTGGCGATCAAGTTGCCTCGGCACTCAAAGGCCATTGCGGCCAAAGAAATGCTTCCTCGCGAGTTCTATGAGTCGCTGTTTAAGTTTGCGTTTGTTCGCAACCCCTGGGACTTACAAGTCAGCTCTTACCATCACATTCGGCGTGAGCGACCTCAGCTTATGAAGCCGAACGAGAGCTTTGCTGAATTTCTCTACCGCAAATTTGATCCCGATCGCGAGTGGCAGTATCACCTCGATACATCGATAACGCCGCAGTCGAATTATCTGGTGGACCTAAACGGCGACTTGATTGTCGATTTTATTGGGCACTATGAAACGCTTCAGCAGGACTTTGACCATTGCTGCAAGACCATTGGCATTCCTAAGATAGAGCTTCCCCACAAGCGCAAAGCAGGCGATCGCCTTGCTTACCGTGAGTACTACACGCCGGAGACACAAGCGCTTATAGAAAAGGTGTTTGCCCGTGATATCGAACTATTGGGTTACAGTTTTTAACCGCTATGCTATTGCACTCTCACAGTGCAGTGAGGCGATCGACAGACACTTCCTTTACTACTTAAGGCCCGCCCGCACCATCTCTGCTGCCTGAAGAAGCCCCGCTGCCTTGGTAGCGCCGTCATGCGCAGCACCACTTGTCACGTGGAAACGATATGGTACTGCGGCGCGCTGGGCGGCAACCATATCCGACACTTTGTCTCCAACCATAATGGATCGGGACAGATCGAGGTCGTGTTCCTGAGCCGCCAAGAGCAACATGCCGGGTTCGGGCTTTCGCAAAACCGACTCAAACCGATAAGGCTCACTTACTGCATCGGCAGATCGGAAGA
>NZIJ01000019.1 GCA_002689915.1 Halieaceae bacterium
GGCGGTTCGATCCCGTCATCACCCACCAAACCTTTTGATGCAGGTAAAGCATCGACAATGCGGACTGGTAGTTCAGTTGGTTAGAATACCGGCCTGTCACGCCGGGGGTCGCGGGTTCGAGTCCCGTCCGCTCCGCCATTTCCTTAAAGTCCAATAGTGGACGACCCCTA
Organism: Halieaceae bacterium; assembly: GCA_002689915.1. GTDB lineage: Bacteria > Pseudomonadota > Gammaproteobacteria > Pseudomonadales > Halieaceae > Luminiphilus > Luminiphilus aquimaris. The sequence continues at coordinate 171 of NZIJ01000019.1, forward strand.
CTCATGATTATCCAATAGATCGCTCATGTGCTTCAGGTAGCGCTGCCAGGCTGATCGCCCCGTGTCACTTATCGAATAGAGCGTCTGCGGTTTTCGTCCGCTAAATTGCTTGACCGATATGAGGTAGCCTGCGTCTTCCAGCTTTCTCAAGTGAACTGAGATGTTTCCGTCAGTAGCCTTAACAACCGCTTTTATAGCGTTGAAGTCTGCAGTGCCAGCACCCGATAGGTAGGCCATTGTGGCTAGTCGAACGCGGCTGTGAATGAGGTCGTCTATCAGATCAAATTCAAAGGTAGGTTTGGGACTGTCTGTCATGAGGGGTGCTCAGGCTCGGCGCAAACTCAGTATTCCTGGCAGTACCGCACCAAAGAATACCCCAGCGGCCAGCACTAAAAACATTTCCAACTGACCAATAGCGAAGACCGTAGCAACGGTCATGAGTAAGCCTATAACGGCATATACATACTGAGCCTTGTCACCGGTAGTTTGCGCTGTGATGCCATATGCGACGCTGTACATTGAAAAAATAGCTGCTTGTAATACTCCCCATATGACGGCCTCGTCCGCGTTAATGAAGCCGAGTACTTTGCCTAGGAATATGCCGAGGAAAATAATGAATCCGGAGACGCCAACGGCAGTCCAAGCTGCGCTCGAGGTCCGATTGCCGAAGGAGTGTGCCCCTGATTTTTGAGTAAAACGTTTTAGGAGGAAATACTGCCCCGCTACGCCGATCGGAATGGGAAGGGCAAATGCTATGACAACTGTAGAACTCGGAAATGAGAATAAGCCCGAGAGGGTTGCATAGGCGTAGAGGGACGCCACGAAATATAGTGTGCCCCATAGAATGCCAAACTCTCCGCCATGAACGGGCTGTTTTTCGCCTTGCTCAGCCACCTGCCTTAGATACTTCAAATCGTCTTGTGCGTTCGTTTCCATTGTCTTATCCAAAGTACTTTAAAAAATAAAGTAAAAGTATATGAAGCCGCGTGCGGTTGCGCAAGAAAAATTGTTATCGGTGAATTGCGTGCATTGGCGCGGCACAATTTCGCGCTCAGCACTGTGCGAAGCCGTGCGAACCTGCAAGGCGCTGCGTCTTTGTTAAAGGAGGCGTTGCGCCTTTTTTGAAGTAAAAGATGCGCTGAGAGCCATGACAGACGCTTCAGCCTAAACTGTACGTCCCCAGCACCAACGTTAGCTAGATGCCAGCCATGACGACCCCGTTACTGTGCTGTTTCAGCATCAATGGGGGCGTAGATAGGTTGGTCGGCAATGTGCTTATGCTAAAAACCGCGAAATAAGCCCTTCTTTTTGGCTCGGCCGTACGGGTTGTCAGCATCGTGGTCAGAGTGTTTCAACGGATTCCGCCAACCAATCCATGCGGGTATCCAGCCACGTGACGAGGTGCTCTACCTCTTCTTCGTACGTGTCATAGACAACTGGGTTAGGCCACACATAGTTACCCAGTGTTTGCCATATTGAGTCATTTTCAGCTTGCGACAGATTCAACTGCTCCGCCCATGCATAAATTGCTTCTTTTATTTCGGGGCGCTGAGAATCCATCAGCGCGTATCGCTCTTTGACCCTAGCCGCGAAGTAGGGATCTTCAAGCATTCTTGCAATCCAGCTATTCCAGCGGACCCACCAACCCTCAGGGAAGGTGGCGTCTGCGTAGTCAACGTTTCCAAACCCTAAATCAAAGTCCCAGATGGGCCCCATGCGGATTTTCTCTCCCGGAATCCAGTGGAAAAAGATACTGGAGTACCACTGAGCATCGACGTTTTTTGCTATCTCATTAACTAAGAACCAATCGATAAAACTATCCACGTCGGCGTAGGCGCGATAGCCAGCGACTGGGTCAGCAAAGTTGTCACCGAATAAAATGGATTCGAATTGATTGATGTGCGTGCGGACTTGGTTGAATTCTGGATCCGAGTAGGCAAGGCCGGGCTCTTTAATATTGATGAGATAGGTATCTGTTCTAAACGACACGTCGTCAGGATCTAACCGGTTTGGCTGGTCTATCTCGAGCAGGAAGCCCGTATCGCCTATGTCGACCCGGTTACTACCGTCCTCGACTTTTTCTGAAATGTGATAAAACCCGTCATGTTCGCCGTTGACGAAAACCTCTGCAAAATGCCCACTCGGCGTCCATCGCAGTGAGGTTCGGCGACCAAGTTCGAAGGCGAGATGATTCCTCAGAAGTGTCTTGTCTGAGTACTCGGCAAGAAATAGCCATTTTTTATCCTCGAGCATCCCGAAGAGGTCTCGCTTGGATTCAAGTTTCATTTGGTAGGGTTTTTTAGGATGCAGGGCCCAGGTTGAGTTACCACGGCCTCTGATTTTCATATCCATTTGGTCTACGGAGTCATAGTTCCTTCCACCGTCGAGCCGGAAAGTGCCAGTGACGTAGTCGTCTTTCGAGACGACGGGTTCGTCGGTAGTGAGGAAGATGATGGGAAGACCGGTGAAGTGGGTCAGGTCAATTTGGTAGTCTTCAGTTGTACCTGCTTCGTTGGAGACCCGGTAGGTTAGTATCTGTGTGAAGTCCTGACTGGTCGTGCCGGACGTTTGCGCCACCTCTTCTAGTGTTACCTCTGTGCCATCGAAACTGAAGGTGGGCGTCAAGGAGGTCACGGGTAGTGCCGTTTCGAGTCGAGCCGCAAAGGTTGTGCCGTCGCGCACGAATTCTATGTCTTCCTGCAGGTCCGGATTATTGTCTTTAAGCAGCGAAAAGGTCTTGAGTGCCGGGGCTATGGGGGTTACCGGAGCTGCGGGGGGTTCGGTTATGACGGGCTCGGGAGAGCTACTTGAGCCTCCCCCGCAGCCATTGATTAACGCCAGAAATACAGAAGCAACGACCCACTTTAATATGTCTCTTTTCACTCTTACTTACCCCCAACACCACATTTATTGCTATGTGAGCCTAGTATGACGGTTTTTCTTCCAGGTCGCAGTTGTAAGGGAGGCGAAAGGGGCCAATTGCCAGAGGACCATGACTCTCTTTAGTATTCACTCTGTCATTATGGCAGTGATATCTCGTTCGCCCCGTCAAAAGAGAGCCAAAATATGAAAGCCGAGCTACAAGAAGTGATGAACAAACTTCGCAGGTTGCAGGGGGCGATTGACTTCAGTAACGCGCCCGCAGCTGAGCGGGACGAATTGGCTGAGGACGTTGCCAAGATTATGGATGAGTTGTTTGACCTTATGAAAAGCCTGCCGGACAACTGATTTAAGTGATTTAAGCCGTTGCGCCTTACTTTCTCGCTATAGGGGCTCGCTGCTCGGCATAGGCAGCTCATCCCTAATAACCGCTAAACAAATACGGGCAGAGGAGCTGGTGGCGCTATGCTCGATTAGCGATTTTTAACGCGTTCGTTAACAAGTCCCGAAAACATCATCACGCATTGAAGCCAGAGACTTGATCAATGCTAACTCGTCTAGGCTCGCCATGGCGCCCTGGAAGTCCTCGCGCTCGCCATAGATCCGCCATCGACATAGCGACCAAACAATGTGTTTTTCGAGCGTATTGCGCTCAGCGTCTAGTAGTTTGTAACCAAGCTTTGAGTGCATCATCGGTCTGTCACATCACTTGATTTGAGAGTGTCTCTTACGGTAGCAGTTTTTTGCTGTTAAAACACAACGATGTTTATGCAGCTCCGGAACGGCTTCACCGGGCGTTTTCAGGGCTTATGCACGTCTGAAATAGGGGCTCAAATTTGCCGTCACAAGCGGCAAATGGGGGCACGGTGCTCAAAATGCCTACTTATCATGTGCTGGTAGGCGGTTACTTGGCCACAAGGTTTTCATGCGGTGAGGCGGGCGAGCTCGGTTTGGGCGACGCTAAGTACGGACCGCACAAAGTGTCATTCGCTGTGTCCATCCTGGGCGGTGCATAAAGTGTTTAAGAGGCGAAGGCCAAGTCATTTAGGGTGCAGGGACGGGATGGGTGTGGGCTCTTAAAATTGCTAACCGCCTGGCGATCGATCCTTCAGAGCAAGCTCAATACATTTTCAGGCGGACGACCGATAACAGCCTGATTTCCTGCAATGACAATGGGGCGCTCGATGAGAATGGGGTTGTTAACCATGGCTTCTATCAGAACCAATTCATCAAGGTCTTTGGATAAATTAAGCGTCTTAAACGTTGGCTCTGTGGTTCTCATAATGTCGATAGCCTTAGCATTTAAGTAAGACAGGGTCTGGGTAATTTGATCCTTGCTAGGGGGTGTCTCCAGATAGAGTACTTGCTCAGGCGTAACGCCGTTTTCCTCGAGCAACGCTAACGAGGCCCTCGACTTCGAGCAGCGTGGGTTATGCCATATGGTGATGCGGTTCACTGATCGTTCTCCTTTGGGCTGATGACGCGTTACAAAATCATCCTTCATGTTAATTGAGGGAGTGGCTTAGTTCGAGCGCGATTGCCCATGCCGTGTATTTTTCGTTACTGTCTCAGCCCTTAATGTCAGATAAAAGGGTTCCGGTGTGGCAGTGATAATTGATCATAAATTTGCGGTGGCTCCAGAGACGCTCTGGGAAATCTTAGGAACCCCAGATAGGGTGGATTGGGTGCCGGGCGTAACGAGTTGCTCGTTTGATGGCGAGGTCCGATCACTTGATTTGCCCGGCGCAGGTGCGATCAAGGAGCGAATTTTACGCCACGATAATGACGCTAGAATCATTGAGTATTCGTGCTTTGAAAGCCCCGGAAACTTGGAATCTCATCGGGCAAAAATGGAGATCACCGCGGCCGACGGTGGCTGCAGACTCCAATGGGAAGCGTCCGTAGAACCGGTGGCGATCGAGCCTTTTATCAAGGGGAGTATGGAGGGCTGCATTGTCCGTTTGGAACAAATGCTGAACCCGAGTTAGCGAAAAGCGAATCGCCGGCATTGTGGGGAATCTGTCTAGCTCACCACGTAAGCCACGAGTTAAAAAAACGATAAGAGAGTGAAGGAGCAACTCGGTAATGGACTTTAAAACTATTTTGTACGATGTGCAGGACGGCATTCTAACGATTACGCTCAATCGTCCGGAGCGGTTAAACGCCTTTAACAACGCCATGCGCGATGAGGTGATTGCGGCTCTTGATGCGGCGGATGCAGACGATGAGGTGAAAGCCATTATCTTTACGGGCGCAGGCCGCGCCTTTTGTGCCGGTGCCGACCTAGGGGGAGGAGGAGATACCTTTAATTACAAGCCTAAAGATCCCGGTATACCGCGTGACGGCGGCGGCTTGCTGACGCTGCGAATATTCGAGTGCTTAAAGCCTGTGATTTCAGCTTGTAACGGTGCGGCTGTCGGCATCGGCGCCACGATGCAGTGCGCGATGGATATCCGGCTGGCGTCGGAAAATGCGAAATACGGCTTTGTATTCTCCAAGCGAGGAATTGTTCCGGAAGCGGCTTCAAGTTGGTTTCTTCCGCGGGTGGTTGGCATCAGCACGGCGTTGGAGTGGACATTTTCTGGCCGCGTATTTCCAGCGGATGAGGCGCGGAGTCGAGGCTTCGTCCGAACCGTATACCCTGCCGATGAGCTGATGCCTGCAGCGCGGGCTTTGGCGAAAGAATTTTGTAACGAGACATCTGCCGTTTCTGTCGCTATGGCGCGCCAAATGATGTGGAAAATGCTGGGTGCTGACCATCCTATGGAAGCGCACCAGATAGATTCTCGAGGTGTTTACTTCACTGGCAAGTCAGAAGATGCACAAGAAGGTGTTAAGTCATTCTTAGAAAAGCGGCCAGCCAACTACCCCGGGAAAGTAAGCAGTGATATGCCCGAATTTTTTCCATGGTGGGAGCCGCGCGACTTTAAATGAAGACCATCAGAACTGAACGCATCCGCGAGAACCAAAGGGCATTGGCGAGCAAGACCGAGACGGGTTTAGTGATCTGAGAGCTCTGTGAATCGATAGATTGTTCGCTGGCGATATGTTCGCCCGGGCGTTAGGACGATGCTGGGGAAGCCGGGTTGATTTGGTGCGTCTGGGAAGGCTTGTGCTTCAAGGCAGATGCCCGCTCTTGCGCTGAAGGGGGCTGTTAAGCCGTCGCCGGTGTACACCTGAAGTGCAGGCTGCGTTGTGAGGACATCGAGCTGCAGTTGGGTGTCGTGTAGGCGAAGGCTGGCGGCTTTTTGTAGTTTGTTGTCCTTGCGCAAAACGAAATTATGATCGAGCACGCTATCGCCGAGGCGGCGCCATTGGCGAAAATCGAGCTCGCTCCCAACGAGCGAGGCAATTGTTCCGATTGGAATCGAGTGCTCATTTACAGGGGTAAAATGCTCCAAATGAGTTCGAAATTCATGGTCGGCTAAGCGTCCACCCAAATTAAAATAAGCGTGATTGGCTAAGTTAATAACGGTTTCGCGATCAGTGGTTGCTGCAAAATCACACTGCAAACTGGTGGCGTCAGTAAGCTCATAACGCACCGTGACCAAACGGTTACCTGGGAAGCCATCTGATAGATGAGGAAGTTGGCGCGAGAGCGTCAGACTTTGAGCGTCGCTCGTTGGGGAGGGCTGGAATAGTTGTTGATGCAAACCCAGCTCTCCACCATGCAACGCGTTCGAGCGTGACGGCTCATTAATACCTATAGAGAAAGTGCCGGAAGCTAACGCCACCTTACCGTCCGCGATTCGATTGGCCACTGGCCCCACTGTCGAGCCGAGATAAAACGGATCTCGGTCGTAATCCTCGGTGGATGCATAACCAAGAACAACATCGATATCTCTTTGGCGACCCATTCCGTGCAACTGGATTCTGCCAATGGCCGCGCCCCTATTAAGGAGGTCAACAGTAATCCCTCTCCGAGCGTCGGGAGATGTCTGTGAAATCGTATGACGGTTACTCATACCTTAGCCTAACTGAAATGGGACTCATCTATCGATGATGACGACGATGTTCGATACCGTTACTCTTGAATAAACCAAGAGATAAACCAAGAAAAGTAACCGCGAATGCCTACCAGCGAGCAGAAAATCGTTAAACGCGTATCCGAACTCGTAGCAGCAGATTCCGTCAGCTCGCCCGACCCTCATTGGGACAGTAGCAATCGACAGGTCATCTCTCATCTCTCGAGCTACGCAGAGCAAGACGGCTGGTCCGTCGAGGTGCAAGCGCTCGATACAGGTGTCGATGGCAAGGCGAACTTGATAGCCACGCTGGGCGATGTGACGAAAGAGGGGGAGGAACCAGCGGGATTGGTGCTCTCGGGCCATACCGATACGGTCCCCTTTGACGCACAGGGTTGGGACACTGATCCGCTGCAACTCAGCGAGCGCGATGGGCGTCTGTATGGACTTGGCAGTACCGATATGAAGGGTTTTTTTGCGATTGCACTGGAGGCGGCGTCTGCGTTCAACCCAAAAGACTTTAAGTCTCCGCTTTACCTCTTAGCCACCGCGGATGAAGAGAGCACGATGCACGGAGCGCGAGCGCTTCGCAGAGACCACTTGCCGCTGGCACGCGCTGCTGTGGTGGGAGAGCCAACGGACCTTCGCCCAATGCGCATGCACAAAGGCATTATGATGCAGGGCGTTAAAATGCGAGGGCGCAGTGGTCATTCGTCAAACCCCTCGTTGGGAAACAATGTGATCGACGCGCTTCCGACCTTGTTGTCTGTTTTGTCGACCTACCGAGACGAGCTGGCCCAAACCTTTAGGTGTGAATTAATGGCAGTGCCCGTGCCGACGATCAACTTTGGTTGCGTCCATGGTGGTGACAGCCCCAATCGTATTTGCGGTGAGCTTGATTTCAGCTTCGACGTGCGAATGCTTCCCGGTCTTGAGTATCAAGATGTTGAACGAGCGCTGAATGCCCGACTGGTCGAAATCGCGGCGCTGCACGATATCGATATCGAAATGCGGCGATTAGTTGAGCCAGTCCCGGCTTTTGAGCAAGCCGCTGACAGTGAATTAGTCATTGCCTGTGAGCACGCTTCAGGTCAAACCTCCGATGCAGTGAATTTTGCGACTGAAGCCCCGTTCTTGAAGTCACTCGGGTTAGAGACCATTGTCATGGGGCCTGGCTCGATCGATGTCGCTCACCAACCGAATGAATACATGCCGATGGAGCAGATTCAACCGGCGATTGAAACGCTGCGTGAGCTCATTAGGCGCTATTGTTTATGAATGCAAACGATTGGGAGTGAAGCTGTGAGTACGATCAGAGCGGTAAGGGTAGAGACTTGTGGCGTCGCAGAACAAATGACGATCCAGAGAATTCCTGAGCCCGCACCGGGTCCAAAAGAAGTGCGAATTCGAATTAGCGCCTGCGGCATCAATCTCATCGATACCTATCACCGGTCTGGTCTGTATCCGCTGCCGTTGCCCACGGGTCTTGGCTGCGAGGGTGCGGGGGTCGTCGACGCCGTGGGTGAGGGAGTGGATGACCTTGTCGTGGGCGACAGGGTGGCTTTTGCGATGGCTATGGGGGCCTATGCGGAGTCTATTGTTCTACCGAGAGCCTCATTGGTTCGGGTGCCTGCTGACGTGTCCGACGAGCAAGCGGCCGCCGTGTTGCTCAAAGCCATGACGGTGGATTATCTCTTCAACGATACGTTCCCTCTGAAGGGCGGAGAGCGGGTGCTTTTCCATGCCGCTGCAGGCGGTGTTGGGCTGATTGCTTGCCAGTGGGCCAAGCACATAGGCGTTGAGTTAATTGGTACCGCCAGCACGCAAGAGAAGTGTGAACTTGCCGAAAGTCACGGCGCGTCACACTGTTATCTGAGCGACACACCCGATCTGCCTGACAACCTCCGAGCGCATGCGCCACAGGGTTACCCGGTGGTTTACGACAGCGTTGGGAAATCGACTTATCGCTTAAGCTTAGGGCTACTGGCGCCTCTGGGTACGTTCGTTAGCTTTGGTAATGCCTCGGGTCCCATTGACGCGGTTGTGCCGGGGGAGCTTGCGCTGGGTGGCTCTCTTTACTTTACGCGACCGACTTTGGCCACGCACATGGCGCGACCTGGCTGGATGCAAGCATCAGCAGATCGAATTTTTGGTTTGATTGCGGCTGGGGCCTTAACCGTAGAGATTAATCAACGATATGCCCTGGAGGATGTGGTACGAGCACATAAGGATCTTGAGGGCCGCTTGACGACCGGCAGCTCGCTCCTCATCCCTTAGGCCTGTAACTCGAAGTCGCGCGCGCATTTGCCTTGTGATGATCAGCCGCTTACCTTTAAGACGCTTGTTGGGCGCGGCTGAGACTGGCGGTTTGCTGTTGCAGCGCCGGTCCGCAGAAAAGGAATACGGCGCGCCAGCGTCGCGTGACGGAGCAAAAATGTGAACATGGTGACTCGGGCTGAGAAGCACGAGAACTCCAAACAATAAAAATGAGCCAATGGCCGAGTGACAATATGCGAGCAAGTTACCAAGCGATGAACCCATTTATGACGTCCGTTGAGGCGGAGCGCATGTTGCGTATCGCTGAAGAGCGGGGCGTTTTTCGAACCTATGCCGAAGAAGCACTCAATGAGGGTATTGGCGAGGCCTTACCCCAGCGCTTTGATGCGGCATTTAACTACATTCAGCACGGTATTGATGGCTTGGGTAACAGCGACGATGTGAGGACTGCAGCCCAGCGCACGAACTACTTCCGTGAAACCTATGCATACGGGACTGATATCCAAGCACCCGGCGTAGAACCCTTCTTTACACACCCCGATCTGCTGCGCGTGGCGAGCGAAGTTACCGGCAGAGCGCTGGTTGTTCCTGCGATTGTCTATGCCAATATTCTTACACCTGGGCAAGAGCTGGCGATTCATACGGACGTGCCTGAATTTCGTGGTGCCGATCGTAAGCGCATGCCTCAGTGGCTGCTTGTAACGATGCTTCACTCTGGCTTATTTGATGACTACCGCATCCCTATCGCAACCTGTGTTTCTTGGTTTGGCGCAAATCCTGGCGGGGCGTTTGCCTATTATCCTGAGGGTGGGCAGGGGCCACGCGAGTCCATGGCGGCAACGCACAATACTGCGATCCTTATTGATACCGATAAGGTATTTCACGGGGTCGAGCGCGTGACGCCAAAATCGCATTTCCCCGAGATTGATAAGGGAGCGACGCTCACGTTTGAAGGGGATGGACACTGGTCGCTGGCTGATCCGAAGGGTGTTGAAGTTGCTCGGTACGATTGGTCGGATCTTCGCTATTCAATTTCTTGGAAAGCTTACTGCTTCCAGGATGAGTCGGAGGAAGCAAAGTGGGCGAGCAAGTCAGATGACCTGACCCTGGCGCTAATATTGGATGTCCTCGAGCGAGAATTGAGACATCGAGGGGTGTTGTCTACGTCTCGACCGGAGCCGACCACCTTCGCACAGTTACTCGTTGACACGTTTATCCGCTTTCCAACGAAAAAGTCCGCGTAGTTCACCTCGCCTCAATGGTCGGGCTTTACCCCGCGATAAATAAAGCGGCGAACGATCATGGGTAATAAAATCGTATCGACGAGACGTTTCGATAGTCTCATGCGTTTGCCATCCGCCTGATGAAGTGTGAGGCCATTTTCTTGTGGCCCGACGATAGAGCCCCAGCGGTTAGCCGGCGGAACATACGCCTTGTTTGCCGGTTTTCCCTTGGCTTTGCGCCTCAAATTGTGCACTAAGACGCCGTAGGCCCAATTGCGGGCTGATGAACGCTCGGGGTCGGTCGACGCCACATCACCTATCGCAAAGATGTTTTCAGTGCCCTGAACCTCGAGCGTGGGTAGTGTTTTGACGAATCTGTCCTCGTCCAGCAAATGCTCGGGCAGAAAGTCCGTGTGAGCCTTTCGGTTACCTATGGTCCAGATGATGGCATCGCTCGAGATGCTTGCCCCTGATGCGAATTTTACGGAGCCCGATAACTGTTTTTCATCGACTGCGACCACGCGATCCTGACATAGTAAATCCACACCAGCGTCGGAGAGAGCCTGTTGGTAGAACGCTCTTGCGTTGGGATGGTAGCCCGGTAACGGCAATGTACCGGACACGCACAGTGAGACTTTCTTACTCGGATCAGCCCGTTTTATATTGAGAGCCACACTAACCCCAGTAGGACCGCCGCCAACGACCGTAATCGATGAGGCCGCCTTTACCCGCTGAGCCTGGTGAGAGAGGTCTGCGGCTATCTCACTGGCGGATTGGACTGTGTCGGTTCGCCAAAACCCATTGGAGGTCCCTGAGGCGATTACAAGATAGTCGTAGTCAATCGATTCAGTCTCACCATTAGAGAGCGCAATACGAACTGAATTAGTCGATATATCGAGGTGCTCGGCCTTGCCGTGTACAAGGGTTACGCCAGCGAGTGCTTTGAACTGGCGAAGGGGCGTATTGTAGTTCGTTTGCCACCAGGGCAAATCGGCGAGGCGCTTCCCAAGCTCCTGACCGCTGACAAGGTTGGTTTTTGTACTAACGCCAATCACGCGAAAGCACTTATTCAATCGAGAGGCAACGAGTACACCGGTGTCACCCATTCCCAAAATGACAACCGTCGGTCGTGGTGTCGGTTTCTTATTCATTGCGTTGTTTTCAATCCAGCCAGGTTGTCACGTTTTACACTCTCCATTGGGCTTTTAAATTTCTCTTTGTAAGTTGAAAGCATGGTGGCAGTGTTTGATCCTTATCACGCCGCGAGAAAAACATGCCGCTGTCGGGACGATAGGCGGTGCTTGAGTAAATTGGAGGCCTTATGCGGATACGATTAGCAGGACAAAATGATGTGCCAGACATTGTGCCTTTATTTAATGCATACCGGGAATTCTACGGTGAGAAAAGCGATTTGGACGGGGCTAATACCTGCATTACCGAGAATTTGGCCTTGGGGCGCTCGACTATTTTTGTTTGCGACGTCGCGGATTCCACCGTTGGTTTTACGCAGCTTTACGAGGCATTTTGCTCGGTTGAAATGAAGCCCTTCTATGTTCTTTATGATTTATTTGTAGCGCCAGAGAGTCGGCAGATAGGCGCAGGATCNGCGCTGTTAAGCCATGCGCANGCTTGGGCTGCNTCGCAAGGTGCGTTTCAGGTTGTGCTTGAGACTGCGCATACCAATNNAAAAGCNCAATCNGTTTANGAAAACATAGGTTATAGGCTCGATACTGANTTTAGGAAATACAGTTTTCCAATCACTTNTGGGTAGCTTTTCTCCAGCAGGTTGAATGAGTGGCCNTGNTCCAAGGGTGNCTTGNAAGGCCAGCGCCGAGCTGCTGTTCCTNATCGTTTANGCANAGTCGCCATAGAGTCACCATAGAGTCGNCATAGAATCNCNATNAAGGAAGGNCGAGGAATANAGTGACNACTANTCAAATTNAGTGGAGCCCCGTCCAAATGAGGGGCGCCGGCNATANCCTAAACTGANAACACTTAGGNTTTTGCGAAGGTCTTTTCCTCGCCTTTGAGGCCTAATTTCGCATCNACTTGGGTTANCTTTCGCGCAATGCGCTCCCTGAGNCCTTCGCCCATTCTGCGTCTNAGAAAGATCGCTGAAACNGCACCGNCTATGCCAATNATAGCNAGCGTGGCGAATAGGTAACGATACCCGCTGTCGCCGGGGAAGGTATCGAGCAGATAGCCCCAGAGCAGGTACCCAAAGGAAGAGGGTGCGTACACGACGAAAGCAGCNACNGCGATTACCGACCCCGAGAAGCGCGGNGGTAAGCCCATTTCTCCGTAAGGTGCAAAGTACAGCGCACGCATGAAGAAAATAATNAAAACGAGCGGCATCAGTAAGCTCATTGCGATCCAAACNAANGATTGTGATGTCGGCATGAGAGCCAGTGCTGTACCCANNANGGCAANCAGGATGAGNCCNGNNTGCATACCNCCCGCTGAGCTTCCAAACAGACGATTAGTGACGAATCCTGCGACAAAGGCTGAGCTTATNCGTCCCACCGAGGTCGATAAAATNGCNAAGATCGATGCNGCNAGAGCCGGCAAGGNGAAGCTTTCGTCAAGGTAGGTAACGTANAACGGTAGGCTGGNNTANGCGAAGTAGATGAAGAATCCACTGACCCCNGCCAACCAAATTTCAGGCATCGCNAATGTGACCTTCATCCCNTCTCGNACCTCTTCCATCATGTCACCAGAGGTATCGCTGGACTTAAGCAGGGGNTCTCTNGGTAGGACAAACCAGCATATGANGCCAAGCAACACCATGACGCCNCCGTTCAGCATAAACGCCACTTCGAGTCCAAGGACACTGTTACCCAACCACGCGTANAGCCCGAGCGTAATAGCATTTTGCAGAAANTCGATGAGCCCTCGNCCCCCCTCAAGNANGCCAAAGACTTTTGACTGNTTTTGATCNGANGCGGACTTTCTTACCGANGACAAAATCGCTGGCCAGAACGCACCTTCGCAGCAAATCGCGAGAACCAGAAGNAAGCTCAGAAGAACGTAGAAGTCGGATGTCTTACCCAAAAACGAGGTGGTTATGCCGCCTATGATCATGGTCACCGANATAAGCTGGCGCGGCGCGTAACGATCCTGCGCCCAACTGAGCAATACATACATGAAGTTACTGGCAAGNCCGTAGATTGAGAGCAGTAACCCAAACTGGGTTTTTGAGACGTCCCATAATTCGAGTATTTGGGGGAGTAAGACNCCTTTCATTGCCAAAAGCGCAAAGGTGAATTGAGAACAGAGTGTGATCAAAATGAAATTAGACANAATACGCCGAGAGGCGAATACNGGCGTCTGCGCCATCTGTTGGGTGTTGGTCATAGCGAAGTCGCCCTNGTGTGGTCANGAAGCACTATACCAGTGATAGCGATTAGCGGTGGCGGTCAAATAGGCAATACTAATCGAAGTCTAAAANGGGTTAGGGCGACTGATTTGGACTATGTGGTGTGGCCGCTTTTCNCGATAGTCTTCAGANGNCGGGTTACGNCATCGTGATACNGACAGGTGAATGACAACAAAACNACAACGATAAGAATAAGGCGGTCTAAGTGTGACTGACACATCTGTGCACCAAGCGACGGCGGCTCCGCATGAGGCCTACACAAATAGNTACCGCTATTACGTGCTGGCGTTACTTACCTTGGGCTATGTCTTTAACTTTGTAGACAGACAGGTCATGACGATCCTCATCGAGCCGATAAAGATGGAATTCGGTGCNTCTGATACACAGATGGGGCTNTTGTCAGGNCTNGCCTTTGCCCTGTTTTATGCGACGCTTGGNATNCCGGTNGCACGTCTTGCCGACCGCTGGTCACGCCGAAATGTACTCGCNATNTCNATGACCACCTGGAGTGCAGTCACGGCGCTCTGTGCGACNGCNACNGGCTTTTGGCACCTTCTATTATTACGAATCGGTGTGGGTATTGGCGAAGCGGGTGGAACACCACCTTCTCAGTCGCTNCTTGCCGATTATTTNCCTCCTGAGAANCGTGCTTTCGCACAGGGGATTNTGGCNACGGCGCCAAATATTGGCATTTTGGTCGGATTNTTCGGTGGAGCCCTNATAGCAGAAGCNTACGGATGGCGATCGGTATTCCTCGTCTTTGGTATTCCCGGNGTCCTCCTCGCCATTCTCATTCAATTGACGATCAAAGAGCCCTTAAAAGTTACTGCATCAGCGTCTGAAGAAGGGGCTGGGCTGTTCTCTACCTTGGGTAATATCTTTAGGCTTCCCTCTTTCGCACACATCATGGTGGGGGTTGGTTTTACGGGCATAGCGGGTTACGGCCTCGGCGTTTGGTCCCCAAGCTTTTTGGTGCGTGTACACAACATGAGTCTCGTGGATGCGGGGCTCTACTTGGGCCTCATTGGTGTTTTTGGTGGCGGGCTTGGAACAATTTCCAGCGGGCTGCTTGTCGACAGGCTCGCGCGCCGGGACAAGCGCTGGCAATTATGGTTGCCGGCTATTGGGATCTTTTTAGCCTTGCCAACGCAGCTCGCTTTTTTACTGTGGCCCGCTGAACACAGGCTTGTCATGGGAGATGTCGACGTACCCTTCGCGCTCGTCTTTATGGCGCTCTCGGCTGTTTTCGCAAGTTTTTGGATCGCGCCGAGTTATGCCGCGGTGCAGAATCTCGTGCCTCAATACTGGCGCACGCAGGCGTCAGCACTGATGCTGCTGGCCATTAACCTCCTGGGTATGGGGCTCGGCCCACTACTGGTTGGTATGCTGAGTGATCTTCTCTCGCAGTTCGGTGATAGTTCCGTACGTTATGGTCTGTCTATCGGGGTGAGCCTCAGCCTTGTGGGCGGTATCGCATACCTGCGCGGGAGCACGCTTTATGCCCGTGCTGTCGAAAACAAAGGCTGATACCGCGGACGCGTACGACCCGCTAAAAATGCGTGGGAATGTGATTGCGCAGAACCCCTAGCCGATCAAATGCGTCGGAATAGAGCCTAACGTGCGTTATTTCGGTTGTTCTCAAGGGGAGACTTATAATTCTTATGGTGGGTTTACAGAAATATAGCCGAGGGCTTCATCTCGTATTATCCAGAGATGACCAGGCCGATTGATGGGAGCGGGTTTTGTGAAGGTCTTTCGATGGCATGAACGCCAGACAGACCGGTGGCTGAAAAAATTGGGGATGTCCTATTACGCGGCGCTTTGGTATGCCTATCTAAAAGGGATCGTCACTTCACTCATTGGTGTGTGGCTTTTGGGGTACTGTTAGCCGTCACGCTTTGCCTCAGCGCTTTTTGGCTTTCCAAGTACCTCCGTACTGGTAGTCACTGGGGTGGCTTTCTTTGAGGGCTAACAGGCAAAGCTCACATCTGAAACGCCAAGGCTCAGATTTGCGACAGCGCGATCGAAACAGCACGGGCTGTGTCTTACTGCAATCGTGGCATATTTTGTCTCGGCTCATCCCGGAGTTTTACTGCCACGGCGTCTAAGCAGTTCACCAAGACCTGATAACCGGGGCGTCTAACGCCAACCACCATCGGCCGCTGTCCAAAGACTTGAGATGCTTTGGCGTGTCTCAATGTTGAGATGGTGACGGTTCTAAGTTGTATCGGTGCGCCATTAGGCTGAGCGGGGATTTAGCCCGAAGGAAGTGCTACTGCTCACTTTTTTGGGGCAGTAGTTGAGGGCCACATTGGTGTAGACTTCGCATGAGAAATGGGTGGTCGGGCGGAGTTGCCAAAACATGGTTGAAAAAGTCGAGTCAAATTTAATCCCTGCGGTCAATGTGGCTAGTGGTGAGAAATTTGTTACGCCTTCTGGTATCCACGCTATCAAGGACGGCATTAAGACAGGGAAGTCTGACGCCACACGCCTAAAAAAGCCTGATTTTTTGAAGATGCGCGTGCGTCATTCTCCGAAATACGAATCAGTGAAGGACATCGTAAAACAGCACCGGTTAGCCACTGTTTGTGAGGAGGCAAAGTGCCCAAATATCAGTGAATGCTGGAGTGCTGGAACAGCCACAATTATGCTCATGGGCGACGTGTGCACTCGTGCCTGTCGGTTCTGCTCCGTAAATACGGGCAATCCTAAGGGATGGCTAGACCATGAAGAGCCCGAAAATACCGCGAAAGCGGTTGAGTTAATGGGCTTGTCCTATGTCGTTTTAACCTCAGTCAATCGGGATGATCTACCCGACGGTGGTGCGGGACATTACGCCCAGACGGTAAGAGAGGTAAAGCGACTCAACCCCAATACAGGTGTCGAGGCGCTGACCCCCGATTTTCTGGGTCTTGAATCCGCTATCGATACGCTTCTCGATTCGGGCCTTGATGTGTTTGCCCAAAATGTAGAAACCGTACAGAGGCTCACGCATCCAGTGCGTGATCCGCGCGCCGGGTACCGACAGACGCTGGACGTTTTGGAATATGCTGCGAGAAACTCTGACGTCATCACTAAAACATCGCTCATGTTGGGCCTTGGTGAGACCGACGATGAGCTACTTGAGTGTATGGATGATCTTCGAAAAGCATCGGTCGATGTCTTAACGCTGGGACAGTATCTTCAACCAACGAAAAATCATCTGCCTGTTGAGCGCTTTGTGACGCCTGATGAATTCGAACGGTACCGTGTATGGGGCTTGGAAAAGGGCTTCAAAGAGGTTGTTTCAGGCGTTTTTGTTCGATCGAGCTATCGTGCAGAGCGCGTTTTAGAATTCAATAATGTTGGCCTCGAGTCCCCCTAGGAGCGCCGGGCGGTGAGACGAAAGCTACTCTACATCACGGCTGTTGAACCTCGGGCAGAAGAACCGGCGCTCACGGCGGCGGCAAGCTCGATTATCAGTATTCTCGCACGTGACTTTGAGATTTCNNTAGCCGTCCTGGGGCCCGTAAANGCNTCGGNTCTCAGCNNGTTGCGTGGAGANCTTGGTGTCGTNCGCGTGGCNGGTGGATTCGACCCGACCGATGACGACANNCCNGTGGATACTGAGCTCAAACTNCTGTCTGANAGCTCGGGGCANACACCGAANATTAACGCCCGTCTNAAGGCTGCGATTCAGCGGCGAGCGGNAGACTTTGAGTCTGTCGTTGTGGANTCNTTAGAGGGAGTACCTTACTTACCGCTGGGCGTNACAGGGCAGACNGTCTTCTTTGCGCAGCGCGTCGAATCGAATTTACCCGCACTTGCAAANGGATTGTTGGGATCAAAAAGGGTCAAACGTGTTCGNCGNTTCGAGCACANCAGCCTNTCTCGCTGTGATCGGGTGTTCTCAACAACGGAAATGGCAAAAGAATTGTTGGCATTGGGCATTCCACTTGGGAAGTTGGTCGATGAATCGACACCTCCCTCACTCGCTCGTCCAACGGCTGTGGTGTCAGGTTTTACAACCACTCGCATGCGAATTGGCTATGCCGGCTACTTAGGGGACGCCGACAATGTCAGTAGTTTAATTTGGTTCTTGGATCATGTTTGGAGCGGTATTCGTGATGCCATCCCGGGTTTAGAGTTCCATGTCTTGGGACTCGACGCGAGTGATGAGTTGATCGCTGATTTGGCGTCTAGAAGTGACGTGGTCCTCCATCGTGGAAGTAACGACCTGAAGATNACTGAATTGGGTATCCGTGCAATGGTTGAACCGTTGTTAAATGAGACCCATATCGAAGCAAAGCTGGTCAACGCGATGGCAAGAGGGATACCNGTTGTNACAACACGTGAGGCGATGGCTACAGCACGCCTTGAACTCGGTGATAGGGTGTCAGTAGCCGACAGTGTGGCNCATATGGTTCTCAATCTTAGNCGTATCTTGTCAGAGGCCACGCTTTGGCAGGCCCTGAGCGATCGNTCATTGCAAAGGGGNAANGAATTGCTGGCTTATCACGAGGTGGCGCATGCNATGAGACGTTATTTGAAGCGGGACATCGCAACGCAGAATNCAGGCGAGTAGGGATGCAGAACATGAGCGAATTTAAACGAGTGGGCTTGCTGGGGCGANGAGAGCATCCGGGCGTNTCACAGGTAGTTGCGCATCTCTTGGAACTATTGGATAGCCGCGGTATCGACGTTGTTTTAGAGGATCGGCTNGCGACATTAGCCCATTTTGAAACNCGAGCCATGCAACCCAGAGATGCGATCGGNGCCAATGTTGATTTGGCGATTGTNATCGGGGGTGACGGAAGTTTGCTGAGNGCNGCGCGGACATTAGTGCGCCATGATTGCCCGGTTATTGGCGTCAANCGAGGCCGNTTGGGATTTTTGACTGATGTGAGTCCCGATGATGAGTTGACTGCTCAGGTAAGCAGNGTCCTCAATGGTGATTACACAACGGATCGCCGTTTCCTGCTNGATGTTGANGTTACCAGTGGAAATGAAGTGACCGGTCAAGCTGAGGCGCTCAATGATGTTGTNGTTAACTCTGGNACCTCAGCGCAAATGATCGAGTTTCAGCTGCAAGTAGACAATGATTTCGTTTATCGAATGAATGCAGATGGCTTGATTATCGCGACACCGACNGGCTCCACNGCCTATTCGATGTCTGCGGGTGGCCCCATCATGAACCCNCGTCTCGATGCGGTCGCTCTCGTACCAATGTTTCCGCATTCCCTGAANAGTCGTCCAATGGTNGTTCACGGTGACAGTGTTATTCAAATTGANACGCTTGAGCGGAACAAAAACAATCCGTTGGTCACCTGTGATGGTCAAGTATCGCTCACCTTAAAACCNGGTGACTCGGTAATGGTTAAGAAGAAATCCAGAGCGCTTCGGCTGCTGCATCCACCGGGCTATAGCTTCTATGCGAGTTGTCGAGACAAATTAAGATGGTCTGATGCACTCACATCCTGACCTCATNGCGCACTGGCGTCGTGTTCCCATCACNGTTTTGGTTCTCGCGCTGNCTGGCGNGGTGTTTCTNCTTATGGAGGTTCTTGGAGANGCTGTTGTCTTAGATTGGCTGGCCTTCAACAAGGTTGAATATAACGGTNGNCGCTTCGAGCTTGTAAGTCCGGGCACAGACTATTGGCGATANGTAAGCCCTGCGTTGGTTCATTTTGGTGTGATGCATATCGTATTCAATGCCTTGTGGATCTGGGAATTCGGCAGNCGGCTAGAACTTCGACTNGGTTCTATTTTTGTTTTGAACCTCTTTCTGGCAGGNGCTNTTGGTGGAAATCTATTGCAGTACTGGTGGGCGGGTCCGTCTATTTTTGGCGGGCTATCTGGCGTCGTTTACGCGTACATGGGCTGTCTCTGGATACTTTGGCGGCTTCGGCCGGGGCTTGTGTCCATTCCAGTCCCATCTATTTTTACCTTCATGTGGATCTGGTTATTCGTCGGATTTACCGATGTANTAAAGTACTTNGGCCTTGGGTCGATCGCCAATGGCGCACATTTGGGTGGGTTATTGGTTGGTATCNTAACAGGCGTCATTATTGCCCGAGTTTTNCCTAGAGGGTCATGAGTCACTATGTCAAATGCCTATNAAGACGCAGTCAAATCTATGCCAAGNGAACTCTACCAGCGAATGGTCGATGCGNTATCGACNGGGCGCTGGCCAGACGGTCGAACGCTGACTGAGGCNCAGAGAAAAGAAACCATGGACGCGGTGTTGTTGTGGGGCGAATTCCACTTNCCGCCTGAAGAGCGCGTGGGTTTCATCGANAAGGGCGAAAAAGCNGGTGATACCTGCGATGATCCCGTCCCACTGAAATGGCAATAAGAGAGAACGCGTAAATGATTGCTTCGGGNAATCTANNAAANATGCTCACGCAGTTGAGTACCCAAGTTCACTATCAGTTACCGATTGGTGAAGAGCGNGTNGANCTAAATCCACTCATTGGCAGTCANCTNGCGTTTGAATTCACGGGAACGATAAATTGCGTTGCCTGTTCGCGAAAGACGAGNAAAAGCTTTAATCAAGGNCACTGTTTNCCCTGTTTNAGAAAGCTTGCAGCGTGTGACACTTGNATTATGAGCCCCGAAAANTGCCACTTCGACCAAGGAACNTGCCGCGAGCCCGAATGGGCTGAAGACAATTGTTTTGTTGATCANATTGTTTATCTCGCTAATACCTCAGGGNTNAAAGTGGGCATCACGCGCCATTCCCAAGTGCCAACGCGCTGGATGGATCAAGGCGCTACCCAAGCGCAGCCCATTGCGCGTGTTCGNCACCGTCAGCTTTCGGGNNTGTTGGAGACGGCNCTCGCGAATCACGTAAAGGATAAAACGGCATGGCAGACCATGCTCAAGGGCNATGGAGAGNCTGNNTCGTTAGAGGAGAANAGACAGCTGCTTATGGATCTGTGTGCCGATGATATTTCAGCTNTACANGATCGGTTTGGCCTGCAAGCNATTACGTTGCTAGAGGGTGANNCGACGGTGGATATTACNTACCCAGTNATGGAGTTTCCAACGAAGGTGAAAGCNCACAATTTTGACAAGACACCGAGGGTGGNGGGACGGCTTATGGGTATTAAAGGNCAGTATTTGATGTTTGATACNGGNGTCTTGAACATTCGTAAGTTCGGTGGGTACCACGTTCACTTGGAGACCATGCAATGATGAGAGATGGGGCACCNAAAACGATTTATCGGAAGGATTACCTNAGCCCGGACTTTCTGATCGATTCGGTAGAGCTCGCGTTTGATATTTTCGATGGTAGGACTCGNGTATCGAGCAAGCTNCATATCCACAGAAACGGCNCTAATAAAGCACCTTTGGTGTTAGATGGTGAGGCTCTGGAGATTGTGGGTCTCAAGATCGACGGTCGNNAGCTTGACCAGACAGACTTTCGATACGTTCANGGCAAGCTGACGATCATGGATGTGNCTGATCAGTTCTGCTTCGAAGCTGAGGTNGACATTGTTCCCGAGGAAAATACCTCGCTCGAGGGTTTGTATCGCTCTCGAACAATGTATTGCACGCAATGCGAGGCAGAAGGNTATAGAAAGATCNCNTTTGGACTGGATCGTCCGGACGTATTGTCAACGTACACCGTGTCCTTAACNGCCGANAAGGCAAACTGCCCTGTGCTGCTGAGCAACGGCAATGAAGTGAGCCGNTACGACGCCGAAAATGGCCGACACACNGTTGTGTGGCATGACCCCCATCCTAAGCCGAGNTACCTTTTTGCGATTGTCGCCGGTGATCTAGAGNTTGTNTCAGACACCTTTACCACTCTGTCCGGTAAGGTTGTNGATCTACGTATCTGGGTCGAGGCAAAGGATATAGATTATTGCGAGCANGCGATGCGATCCCTACAAGCGTCGATGCGTTGGGATGAGGAGCGTTACGGTCTCGAGTATGACCTTGATCTNTTTAACATTGTCGCCGTTGATGATTTCAATATGGGNGCAATGGAAAACAAGAGCCTCAANATTTTCAATACATCTTGCGTTTTGGCTCATCCAGANATNACGACTGACTTGGGCTATCAGCGCGTCGAATCCGTCGTGGCCCACGAGTATTTTCACAATTTCTCGGGCAATCGAGTCACCTGNAGGGACTGGTTCCAGCTTAGCCTNAAAGAGGGCTTTACNGTTTATCGNGACGCCGAGTTCTCGGCGGATATGAATTCNCGTGGTGTGAANCGAATCGAGGACGTCGCATTTCTGCGAACACACCAGTTCGCTGANGATGCGGGCCCCATGGCGCANCCGGTTCGGCCGGACTCCTTCATTGAAATATCCAACTTCTACACAATGACCGTTTATGAAAAGGGCGCAGAAGTTGTNCGGATGCTCAATACGCTGTTAGGTGACGATGCCTTCTATCGCGGNGCGAAGCTCTATTTTGAGCGCTTTGACGGTATGGCCGTTACCTGTGATGACTTCGTGGATGCGATGCAAGAGGCCTCGGGTAAGGATCTCAGTCAATTCCGTCGNTGGTATGAGCAGGCGGGAACCCCNATTATTTCCGTGGANNCTNCGTTTAACGAGGCATCGGGTCAGCTCGANATGACGTTGACTCAGCGCAATCCGCCGACACCAGGTCAAGATTCGAAACCACCCTTGCACATACCGGTTGCCTTNTCGCTACTGGTAGANGGGAAGCACCATGAGTTTGNNGACGGCCAGACTNAGCAGGTATTNGAGCTCACAAACGAATCAGAAANGCTGAGTTTTACNGGGCTTTCAAAAGCACCTGTTGTTTCGGTTTTACGCGGTTTCTCAGCGCCTGTTCGTTTAGAGTTTGAGCAATCGCAAGATGACTTGGTTTCGCTTATCGGCTTTGATGACGACCCTTATGTCCGCTGGGATGCATCTCAGCGGCTTGCTTTCGAGGCTATTGATGACGGNACAGGNCATCTAGCGGCCGANTATGTTGATGCATTGCGTCGCGTTTTGGATGGNTCTTCTGAGGCTGCAATGAAGTCCCAATTACTGGCNCTACCGACAGAGGCATCAATTGCNGACCGGCATGCGCAAGTGGGACTTGTGGACGTGCATGCCATTCACTCAGCAAAAATGAGAGTNGCTGCTGCNTTGGGAACGGGGCTTAGGGAAGAGCTTACCGATATTGTCAGTGCGGGTATGGCGAGTNCTGAGGTNTANGCTCCCTCGGCGGCTCAAATTGGTCAGCGCGCNCTAGTNCACACCGCGCTCAGTTTGCTGGTNGCGAGTGACGCAAGTTGGCTTGCCANGGCNCGCGAGCTTTATTTCGCGGCAACGAATCTNTCTGATCGTCTTTGCGCAGCTCGGCTTGTCGTTCATCACGGTGACGAGGTGCATCGTGCTGAGGTTCTTCAGCATTTCTTTGACCGATGGAAGTCAGAGAATTTAGTGGTAAATCAGTGGTTTGTTATGCAATCGACACGACCTGCGCCGTCTGCNGTTCAAGATGTCATNGCGTTGACCGAGCATGAAGCATTCGATTNGCGAAATCCGAATAAGGTGAGATCTCTGATCAGTTCTTTCGCCGGTGCTAACCCCGTCGCATTTCACAGTTCTGATGGCANTGGCTANACACTATTAGGTGATGCAGTAAGGCGGTTGCAGTCCGGTAATCCGCAGATTGCCTCAAGAATGCTCGCTCCGATGACGCGTTTTCGACGTTATGCGCACGGGCAAGATCAAATGCGTGCCGAGTTAGANTCGATCGCNGCGTTGNAGAACCTCTCTCAAGANGTTTTNGAAGTGGTACAGCGCTCACTGGGTGATGATTAGGTTTTATCCGCGCNGACGCTTNCGCTNTGAAGCCGCNCGNGTGGCTTCGTTACNNGGNGCNGGGGCNGNTGGTAGGACNGNCAGCGNTNTGNTGCGCCCCGCGATGTNTCAAAACCCCCAAAGGTNCCCGGNGACGGGCCATNCTTCANGGCTTAAGCGGTAGGGTAGAGTGCTCGGGATTGCNNNGCNTTATCCTCAGAGAGCCATACCGACTCGCTCGCTACAGCGCGATAGAGGGCAGNTCCCCTNGACCAACTTGANTTCTGGGGTGAGTAGAGACTCTGCTCTAAGTTATCAATNTCNTCTTTTAAGCNGCTTGAGCAGAGAGATTTNATCGCCNCAAATGTNCTGACAGGACGCCCCGCATGNAATGATGCCCAGCGAACCAGTAAGTCTCGAGTTTTTAATCCGTCGTTTTGTCCCGTGCTTGCTTTCAGCGCCGACATTAATGGNCGTAGGGTCTCTTCGACATTGTGAACGGGCTCGGAGCTCGCCTTAATTCTCGTAGCACGCCACAACAACAAGCTCAGTATAAGGGCGAGACACCAACCCGCCGCGGCAACGAAGCCTATCCACGAAGGCAGTTCGCCTGCGGCTCCTTTTTCGGGCGCTGTAGCTAGGGCTATATCGGGTATGGTGACGGCTGGGCTACCCACCGAAATTGTCGTCGAGGGCAGTACGGCGTATTCAAGACTATTGGTTTCTGTATTCCACCAAGGGACCCTCACTTCAGGGAGTGTCCATGAGCCGGATCCGCTAGCGACAAGCGCTTCGCTCCGGGTTCGTTTACCAAGAAAGCCCTCTGTTCGCTCTATTTGATCACTCGATTCTTGATCGGGGTAGACACGAATTCCCGTTATCGACCCACTCTCGCTCACACTGGTTATGGGCGGTAGCTGGCTGCTAAGAAGCCCATCTGCGGTCAGCGAGAGTGTTCGCGTAGTGGAGTCACCCACCTCCATAGTTTCCGGCGGTTTTGACCAAGATTGCGTTAGCTCAAGTGAGGTCGCAGGTAGCCAGATACTGCCGGGGAACGACTCAGGTACAGGTTTTATATTAATTGTGACGGGGTCTTCGGATAATCGAAAACGTTTGCCCAATCTCGCTCCAAGTAGGGATCGTCCGGGCAGTACCTCTCGCGCAGTTAATGCCAAGGCGGGAATTTCGAGTGTGCCTCGCTGTTGAGGGTAAATGGCGTATCGAAGTTGTGTCACTCGCCAGAGGCGGCCATTGATCTGCCGTTGAAAATTCCGGCGTGTAAGCTCTTCTACAATGGCATTTTCGAGCTCTAGCTGTGTTACCTCCGCACCGTCGAGGTTGATAGCCTGTTCTATGGTGACGGTGAGGACAATTTGCTCCTGGATGTAAACGGATTGCTTATCAATATCGATGCTGAATCTCACCGAATCGCCGCCCCCAGCACTTACAGTTTGTGGGTTCACCGTGACACCAATCGGGGTGGTTCGCTTTCCGCCTGTACTGAGCGCTGGAATCGATAAAAGACCGTCACGCAACGGAAGAAGATCAAGCGTGAGTGTGCGTGTCGTACTTCGCGACCCATTGATAAAGGATGTGTTGGTCGAGCTACTGCTACTGAGTATCTCCCAATCAAACTGTAGCGCTGCAAGGTCCAGCTGATCCAACCGCTCGCTCGCATCACCCGTAATAGTGAGCCTTAAGGACTCCCCCATACTGATCGTTTTTCGATCCACGTCTGAGCGAATCTCGGCGCTTGCTAAAGAGCTCAGAAGCGTCAAGGTCACGAGCGAAATCGCCACTAAAACCCTACCAGCGAACGTCGTCATCAGGTTCCTCTCCGTTTCTTAGGCGTTGAATAGTTTGATATCGAAATTTTCTGCGCAACAGGCCGCCTGGGTCATCCGGTACGCGACGCAGCCACTGCTCAAGCGCTTGCTGTTCTTCGAGAGCTTCATCAAAGCGCGCCATCTGCTCTTGTGTGGCTTGCTCTAGCTCAGACATCTCCATGTCTTCACTCATTTCCCCTTCAGCCCCGGGCTGCGCGTCTTGGTCACTCGGCTGTTGATCTTGCGACTCTGACTCACCCTCTTGCGACTCACTCTCACTTTGCTGATCTTCTGCTGATGAGTCACTCTGAGCGTCTTGGGAGTCACTCTGATCCTCGGACTGATCGCTATCACCGTCTTGTTCGGTGTTCTCTTGTTGCTGCTGTTCTTGCTCAAGAAGTGACTTCACAAGCTCTCGATTCGCAATGGCGTCTTGCTTGTCTGGTTCAAGTTCAAGTGAACGATCGTAGCTACTGATGGCACCTTGTAAATCGCCGGCAAGCGCCAGCGCGTTCGCACGATTGTAGAGTGCATCGGCTGAGTCCGATTTGCCGAATTCTGCCGACGCTGATCTGAAGTCACCCGCGGTGTAGTGAGCCGTACCGCGCCAGTCCGTGTTTTCAAAAAGTGTAGCGGCTCTTTCTGCCTCACCTGCTTCGAGTGCTTTTGCACCCTTCTGGTCGGGTGTAGACCAAAAGTTGTCGAGAACGCTCGCGTCGCTCGTGTCTGCATGCGTTATGAAGAGACCCGCGAGGAGGGCGCTCAAGGCACCTCTGCGAAAAAGCGGCAGCATCATTAGCGCGGCGAGGGCGGCGAGCCAAAATCCCAGATCAATCCACGTATCTGTTTTCCGCTCAAGTGAGTCCTCCGCCGTGATACTTGATTCATTACCCGCCAGTAAGTATCGAATGTCCGACTCATCCACAGAGACTTCGGCTGTTTTAGCGGCCAGTTGTGACGCTATTCGCTCAATGACCTCTTTATCGACAGACGGAATGACGATTTGATCGTCGCTGTCGCGAAGGAAGCCCCCCTCGGGCAGGGGAATGGGCGCGCCCGTTGTCGATCCAACGGTCAGAATACTCAAAGTGGCATTTACACTGCGTAGCGCATCGGCTGCCTCACTGACCGAAAACTTCGGCAGACCATCTGTTATAAGCAGAATATTTCCGTTTGTAAGGCCTGCTGTTTCCAATAGTCCGGCGGAGAGTATCAATGCTTCGGTAGCGTTCGATCCCTGAAGCGGCATGATATCGGGTGACAACGCGCTCAGTAGGTTTTCGATAGTGCGCGCATCGTCTGTTAATGGCGTGACGACATGCGCGTCACCCGCGAAAACGACCATGCCAGTAACACCCTCGGCACGTGTATCCAATACATCCATAATTTTCTGGCGTGCACGGCGCACACGACTTGGCTGTGTGTCCGCTGCCCACATGGACTGACTCAGATCTAACACGATAACCAGCGCATCTGACTTTTCAAAAACGGGTAGCTCAGCTCGCTCAAACGAGGGCCCTGCAGCGCCTATGACAAGGATGGGTAGCGCGAGCCACCAGAGTTGCCGCAGACGATTTCCACGTGTGCCTTCCTCGGAAATCAGATGCGGGAGAAGATCGCTGTCGATCGCTTTGGACCAATCTCCGCCGTGTACCTGCCGGCGCCACGCAATGAGCAGAAGGGGCAGTACGGCGGGTAAGAGCCATAAAAGCTCTGGACGGATAAGGTGAATATCCATCATGACGTGGCACCGACATTACGTGGCGTAAGACCAGTCAACACACCACCCGTCAGCAGTACTAGGCTACCCAGCAGCAGCCCTGCAAGCATGGCCCAGTAACTCAATGATCTTCGTGGTCTAAAGGTGCTCGCATCTTGTTCGACGGGCTCTAACTGATCAATGATGCCGTAAATGGCTTGCAGTTCCTTGGGGTCTCGCGCGCGAAAGTATTCGCCGCCGGTAGCCTCTGCAATCGCCCGAAGAAGGGCCTCGTCTACCTCTCCGCCCCGGGCACTTGTGGTGCCCAGATTTCGACTGATGCCGATGGTGTATACCTTCACATTTTGCTGCGCTGCCAGTGCTGCGGCCTCAATTGGCTCAACACTGCTCGCTGTGTCTTGACCATCGGTTAGTAAAATAAGCACGCGGGACGCTGCCGGTCTGTCGCGTAGGCGCTTGATAGCAAGGCCTAAGGCATCGCCGATCGCGGTGTCCTCGCCCGCAAAGCCAAGTTGCGCCTCTCGAATAAATTGCGTGACCGTCGTCGTATCAAAGGTCAGCGGTGCTTGAACGTAGGCCTTAGATCCGAAGAGGATTAATCCCACGCGGTCACCCACGCGTCGCTCGGTAAAGTCGGAGGCGATTGCCTTCACAGCCTCGACACGAGAAATAGTTCGATTCCCTACCTGCATATCTCTAATTTGCATGCTCCCCGACAAATCAAGGCTGAGCATGAGATCACGTCCTGTATTGGGGAGTTCTATGGGCTCACCTACCCACTGTGGACGGGCAATAGCTGTGACAATACATACCCAGGCAAGAAATAACCCCACAACACGCAATGTGCTGACTGATGCCGATACTCTTCCTTCCCCTTGGAGTCGCTGCCAGCGCGCACTAAACGGCGCGCGAATAGCCGCTCCCAATGACTCTGATGCAGGCGGTAGGAGTCGAACCAAAAGCGGCAGCAATAGCAACGTGAAAGCCCAGGGCCAGAGAAAATCAAGCACGCGGCACCTCATGCTGTTTCATCCAAAGGCGGGCATGATGCCAATCGGCGGAAGTGGGGTGATCAGGTTCCGCGTGATGAACCTGAGAGAGAATGCTCAGTGCTTTTTCGTCAAGTTTAGTGCAGGTTCGTCTAAGAAACGTTGGCCAGTCATCACCTGAGAGTCCCGCGACACCACTGGGGTCGTAGACTTTCACCGCCGTTGCTTTGAGTGCACGACTAAGCATTTGGATATCGGCTGCTTGTGTCTCTAATTCGTTTAGCCATTGCAGGCCCTGACGCCGATAAGCGCCGCGTTGATATCGGCGAAGCGCGAAAAAAATAAGTAATCCAATCGCAATACTCACCAGCGCAACAACAAGCCACCAGCCCGGCGCCAAGGGGAAGAACCCGATGGTGCTCGGAGCCCGCAGCGGCTCGAGTTGTTCTAGTAGCTGCTCTGGATTCATCGTTTTGGAAACACCCTTTGCAACAGTTCGTTGGGATTTTCACTGGTATCAACCGTTACCAATGGGACTTGATAGCGTCGAAGGTAATCTACGACTGCAGCTTGGGACTTTTCGAAGTCAACTTTGTATGCGTTGCGCAAGCGTTGCATCGATGTGTCAATCTTAATCTGTTTGTTACCGTCTGTTAGCGCGTATCGCCCTGATGGTGGTAG
The DNA here is from genome assembly GCA_002689915.1 of Halieaceae bacterium. Classification (GTDB taxonomy): domain Bacteria; phylum Pseudomonadota; class Gammaproteobacteria; order Pseudomonadales; family Halieaceae; genus Luminiphilus; species Luminiphilus aquimaris. Next base: position 28,866 of record NZIJ01000019.1, read on the forward strand.
CTCCGCATCCAAAGGGTCGGTTATTTTGAAGCAGACCACTTGTCTGTGGCTCACGATATCGCGGAGCGTCTTTTCGACCGTTGTGTCCGAGAGTAGGTCGGTAAAGTCACTTATCACCATAAGTCGAGCACCGGGCCGCGAAAGGCTTTTTAGCTGACTCAAGGCGACGGACCATGTATCTGGGGCATCATCACCGAGTGAAGCTGAGGGCGAGGGGGCTGACTCCATTAGGCGCAACAACCGCAAGACGGATCGTTTTGATCGCTGCGGTTTTATTTCGACGAGACCTGAATTCGTCATGGCGATACCACCGACGCGTTCCCCCGCATCGAGTCCCGCCCATGCGAGCACAGAGGCGATGTGCGACGCTAGAACGGTCTTGAAGCAATTTTTGGAGCCAAACCACATTGGGGAGCGGAGATCGACAAGCAGCACAATAGGTTGCTCGCGATCTTCCTGAAATAGCTTCGTGTGGGGATCGCCCGAGCGTGCGGTAACGCGCCAGTCAATCGAGCGTACGTCGTCTCCCGGTGCATAAAGCCTCACTTCCTCAAAGTCGACACCCCGTCCGCGTTGGCGAATTTTACGGCGCCCGGCAAGCAGCGCGAGCGCTTTTGATTGCGCGTTGATATTAATCGACTGCGCGACGTGACGACCTTCTATGAGTCGCTCTGCCGAGACTTTGTGACCTTTGGGGAGAAAATCCAACATGCAAGCTAACTCACGCTACGGGAACGAGATCCAGCAACTTATCGATGACACTGTCGGAGGTGACGCCCGCAATTTCGCCGTCGTAACTCACCACAAGCCGATGTCGTAATACATCGTAGGCCATGGCTTTCACGTCATCGGGGCTTACGAAGTCCTTACCTAAAAGCCAGGCATGGGCCCGAGCGCACCGGTCGAGCCCAATGGTGGCCCGCGGTGATGCGCCATATTCGATCCAACTCGCAAGTTCCGCGTCGTACGCCTCGGGCTGACGGGTCGCCATGATGAGCTGGACGATGTATTCCTCAACCGCGTCAGACATGTGGAGCTTTAACACCTCTTCACGTGCAGCGAAAACAGTCGCCTCGGATACTTCGGGCTGATCAAAAGATTCACCTGTCGATGCTTCCCTGCGCGCCAGTTTAAGAATTTCTCGCTCCGCGCTCGAATTGGGGTAATCCACTTTTACGTGCATCAAGAATCGGTCGAGCTGCGCTTCGGGTAGCGGATAGGTACCTTCTTGCTCGATGGGGTTCTGGGTCGCCATCACCAAGAATAACGGTGGAAGAGGGTAGGTTGTCCCCCCCACACTCACTTGTCGCTCGGCCATTGCTTCCAACAGCGCGGATTGCACCTTCGCAGGCGCGCGGTTGATTTCATCAGCGAGGATAAGGTTGTGGAATATAGGTCCGGCTTGGAACTCAAAGGTCCCTAGTTGTGGCCGAAAGATATCAGTACCGGTGATATCCCCGGGCAGAAGATCCGGCGTGAACTGAACACGATGAAAATCGCCTTCAACGCCCTCGGCCATCATCTTAATGGCGCGGGTTTTAGCAAGTCCCGGAGCCCCCTCAACCAATAGGTGACCGTCGGCTAGTATAGCGATGAGCAGCTTTCTAACGAGGTCTGCCTGACCAATGATTTGTTGACCGAGCCAGTTTTCTAGACCGGATATTGCAGCGTGTGTCATGTGTTCCTTACCTACAGCGATGTCCCCGAAAACATGGGGCTATTCTGAGACAAACTCAAGTACTCAAAGTTTCGCTCAATGAATTATTAACGACATTATCGGGTAAATTCGTGAGTTGCGTCGACATAGATTATTTCTTTGGCAGATTCAGGATGCGAAACCCCTGTGCTGGGACGGATTTACCTTTCGCTGGGTTCATTCAGGGTTGAGCTATTTTCGACTTCTGCGCCGTCATTGACGTCGCCGATTGCGTCTGCCTCTCGAATGGAAGAACGAGGAAGATACCCGTGGGCGCCGCCGTCGAAATTTTCATTTTTGGTCATATTGATCATCGCCTGAAATCGACATCACCGAGAAACTGCAATAACTGCTTCGCTTTGCGGACAAAACCCCGTATGTTGCGCGCGTCTCGGGTGCTGCAACGCAGATATCCATCGTCCACCGATACCTCTGAGTCCGCCACCATGAATCGACTAGAAAAACTCAAAAACGACCTCTACAGTTTTGAGGAACTGGATACCTTGGAGAAAAACGCGGTCAAGCTGCGTGATCAAGAAACGCTCTCACTCATTACACTGAGCCGCGAATCCAAAAAAGCAAAAGGTGAGAGACCCAAGAGCACGGTCGACGCCAACGGTGTGCCGCTCACCAAGCGTGGCCGTCGAGACGCCAAAGCGGGGCGCCAGAAGAATGTCTAGCGCGTCTTACTAGGGCTCGGACCGCAACCAAACGCATCCACCAGAGGCTAACCGCGAGGAGTTGGGAGAGTCGATATCAAGACGGATGTTGCGGGTTCGTGGGGCGAGCAAAAAAGGTGAAGCAATAGGTATCGAAACGCTCAGTACCCGCCAACCGATATCACGTAATCTCAACAACCAGTCCTGCGCATTCATTGCGCTGATAGCGGCTTATTCGAACAGAAACTCTAGCTTATCTAGTTGCAGTGCGAACGGGCCATCCTGCCCATCGGCGATAATAATGCCGATTGACCAAACCGAGCCTAAATCCACCTCGCCGACAGCCATGGGCCGGCCGAATAACGATGCTCGCAGTCCGTTGAGTTCAATTCGGACGTTCTGCCACTGACCTTTTGGAGACGTTGAAAAACCGGCCTGATAACTCACGGAACGCCCTCTCACTTGCTTATTATCCCGCAATGTCAGCCGGTACTGGCGTCCATCGCCCTTCAGGCGCAGGGATACGGCCTTAGCGCCGAGTAGCTCTCCCACCTCAATGGTTCTGCGAATGGACGCAAACCCGCCCCCTTGGGTGTTGATTGATCCCTCGAATTGCAGACGCCCATCACGCACGATGACCTGGCCCAGCGAGCGACCTCCCATAACGTTGTCATTGACCGCGCGCCAGCCGCGGTCGTTTTCAAAATTATCTAACATCACGGTTTGCCCTCGCACGCTTGATGCACCTGCACCTAAAACAACAGTTAGAAAGCACGCGCACAGCCAAAATAGGAGCGAGGCACAGGCTCGACGTCGCAGTTCGACACTCAGTTTTCCTCGACCGCTTGCCGTGCGCGATGGTGGCACATCCGACGGCACCACTCTTAACCCTAACGCAGCGGGTTGCGAAGTGGACGATACAGACCGTACAGACAATTCGTTCAACAGTGTCACCTCTCTGGTCATTTAAGCGCCGGCCTAAACATTATGCTGCGCGCCCACGACCGTTGCGAGATCGACCCTGCTTTTGACCAGCCGACTTAGCGCCGCGACCCTGAGCACTAGAGCGCTTGCCCCCGGGTTGCCGATCATTGGCTTGGCGGCCGTTGCTTCGGCCTGCACGACCGTTTTGAATGGGTTCTGGTTTAATGGTGGGGTCCACGTCGTAACCCGGTAATTTCACTTGCTCAATTTTGGTGCCGATGAGCTTTTCAATGTCGCTCAACAGCTTTAGCTCGTCGACACAGACAAGTGAGATGGCACCGCCTGTCTGTCCTGCACGTGCTGTACGACCGATGCGATGCACATAATCTTCAGCCGAATTGGGCAGTTCGTAGTTCACAACATGGGGAAGCTTATGAATATCAATACCGCGGGCTGCGATATCAGTGGCCACCAGCACGCGGACCGCACCGGACTTGAAATCGGCCAGAGCTTTAGTGCGAGCCCCCTGAGATTTATTTCCGTGAATTGCCGCGGCCGAAATACCGTCGGTTTCGAGTTGCGTCGCCAATCGATTAGCGCCGTGCTTGGTCCGCGTAAAAACCAATACTTGTTGCCAATTATTCTCGCCTATTTGTTGTGACAGCAACTCGCGCTTACGACGCTTATCGACGGGATACACCACTTGACTGACACGCTCGGTAGTCGTGTTCTCCGGTGTGACTTGAATCTCGCTTGGATCGTTCAGGAAATCAGCGGCAAGGCGTTTTATCTCGGAAGAGAACGTGGCAGAGAAAAGCAGCGTTTGGCGTTGCTTGGGTATAATCTTTACCACCCGACGAATATCATGAATAAACCCCATTTGAAGCATGCGATCGGCTTCATCGAGTACGAGCGTTTCAATTCTTGATAGATCTACGCTGCGTTGCTGAACGTGATCGAGCAGCCGCCCGGGTGTTGCAATGATTATGTCGACGCCTCGGATAAGCTTTTGCTTTTGCGGATTAATGCTCACCCCACCAAATACGACCGCCGAACGAAAGTTGAGGTAACTGCTGTAGTCCCGAACACTTTCGTGCACCTGTGCAGCGAGTTCGCGCGTCGGCGTTAGTATGAGTACTTTGGGGTAACTCTTGTGTTTGGTATTTGGGTACTTTCTCTGAAGTTGTTGCAGCAGCGGTAGTGTGAAACCTGCGGTCTTGCCAGTGCCTGTTTGAGCACCGGCAAGTAAATCTTTGCCTTGTAATACCAGCGGGATGGCTTTTTGCTGGATTGGGGTGGCTTCGCTGTAGCCTTTTTTTTCAATAGCACGCAGCAGTTCCGACGACAGGTCGAGGTCTTTAAAATACACAGATCAATATCCTAATAGGTGGTCTTGCGGATCGTCTTGCCAAGCTACAGTCAACCTATGACGTAGAGGCTCGGCCCAGACTGGGGTTGTTAGATAACGAGCCCTAAAGGAATCTAGGGCTGGGATAGGTGCAGACCGAAGGGCACCTGATAGGCGTAGACTTGCAAAGTTTTGTGAGGATGGGAAGCGATGCGGGCGGACTCTGGTATTTATGCGCGCAAAAACCGAGTGAATGACTCTCACGAGGGGGCCATCTTGAGTTTCCTGCGCCATCTTTAGGGTTAGAGAGGATTCTGACTTCGTATGAGTTTTTTAGCTTTGCTCTCCTTCATAACACCAGTCGTGTCCCAAATAACGGGCTTTTTTCTTTGGTTTCAGCAGGGTGAGATCCGCGATGACAAAGCCATCAACGCAATCACCAAAGTCCGGGTCTCGATTAAAGGCGCAAAAGGTAACACCAGTTTCCTCGGTTGTTTGTGAGTAGTGCTTGTAAAGCGTCGGCACCTTCAAACCCTCCGATGCGAGGTAATGTTTTAAGGCCTTGAAGTCCTCGTCTCGGTCGATTCCGAAAAATTCGGTATCAAGCTTTGCTTTGACCTCATCGGAAATAATGAAAGGCGTTCTAGGATGCACCTCAACGGGAAGGCTGTTGTAGTTTTCTGAGTAGAAATACGCGAGCCGCGCTATGGCCTCTGGGCTGTAAAAGCGCGAGATAGATGTCGCGCCAAATAGGTATCGAATGTGAGTTCTTTTCGATACGTAGGCGCCGATGCCATACCACAGGTAATCGAGCGCGTTGCGCGTTTGATACTTTGGCTGAACAAAGCTTCGACCGAGTTCGAGTCCTTGTGCGAAGTAGCACTGCATCGAGGATGAAAACTCAAAAAGCGTGTTTGTATACAAGGCCGAGACTCCGCCTCGTTCAGTGAGTAAGCGCGCATCGCCCAATCTGTAGGCACCGACAATCTCCAATTCACCCTCGTCCCAAAGGAATAATTGGTCATAGGTATCGTCGAAACTATCGATATCTCTTGGCGCACCTGACCCTTCGCCGACAAGTCTGAAGGTCATTTCTCGGAGCCTGCCTATTTCGCGCATGATGCAAGGTGATTGCTGGGCCGTCGTTAGGAGAATGCGCTTACCGTCGGGCGTTGTACCTAAACGCTCGCAGAGCGAAACCTCACGCTTAATCAGCACTGGCGACTCCGGCGGGGCTACCGTTTCCACTGAGTCAAAAATCGGTTTGCGATTTCTCGCCAGTCGGTAGACATGTTGTTTAAACATATCCGCCAAGGTCGTCGCGGAAAATTTGTTTGCCGAGTAAACCTCGTACGGGATAGCGCTTCCTATGCGGGCATCGATTGTGTTGTGACTTTGCTTAAACATCTCCCTAATGAGCCAGGCCGTGGATAACGGCTTTGCGAGGAAACTCAGGCTGTAAAAGAAGACAGAGTTTCGACCACCCACGAAGATCGGCAGGATCGGTGCCCTGGTGGCGGAGGCAAGCTTGATAAAACCACTTTGCCAGGCCGGGTCTCGAACACCTTTGGCGCCGAACCGCGAAACCTCACCTGCAGGGAAGATCAACAGCGCAGACTCATCGTTGAGATGCTCTTTTATCGCTAACAAATGCTTGCGGCCGGTTTTTCCCCCCATGTTGTCGACAGGTAAGAGAACGGGGTGTAAGCGTGTTATTTGCATCAGCATGTTGTTGGCAACAACTTTTACATCAGGTCGTATCTGCCGGATAAGGCGGAGGAGAGCGAGCCCGTCGAGTGAGCCTATCGGATGATTCGCAACGATCACTACCTTACCGGTGGCGGGGATCCGTGCTCGCTCGGATTCTCGTGTACGGAGTTGGAAGTTGAAAAAAGTGAGCGCCGATTCAACAAAGTCAAAGCCCTCACTCCCTGGGAATTCACGATCAAACTGTTCGAAACGTCTTTGAAAAAATAAAAAGTTCAAAGCATTTCCAGCAATACGGGCAAGCCTTGAATGGCGACTCGCGAATTCAGGAAAGTACTGCTGCACTAAGTTTTGAAAGTTAAGCATCCATAACTCCGCTGCTTTAGGTCGCAGATCTCGTCATGCTGAACACAATCTGGGGTTTCAAACCAGCCGGAATTTTTCCCGTTACCGGACAGATATGAAGCGCAGTGCATCCGCATGATTGTCACGTGGACTTTAACCGGATTGGCGTGCAGTGCATGTGAAGTTTTTGTGACGTTGTATTGCCCTTACAGTCATATAAGACTCGAAAAAACAATGTGTTAGCGGTATTTGATCATCTTCGACTTAACGGTTGTCATAAAACAATCATCTTTCAGCAAGGAATTTGTAATCTGCGGTTAATAAAGTGCTCGCCCAAGCCACTCTGAAGTCGAGAGTGTTAATCGCTTGAGGAGCACCGATGATAAAAAGTACGTTAGCGCGTCTGCTGTTGATCACGGCAGGGTTGTTGTTACCCCAACTAGCCACGGCCGAGGATGAACTTTTACTTTATGTTTTCCAAGGCGGCCAGCCTCAGCGCTCAGCGACGATTACGATAGACGGTGAAGTCGCTGGCACCACACGACTGGATGGGTCATTCACGGCAGACCTTAATGCAGGCGGCCACGTTGTGGCTGTTGACGCGAGCGGTGATCAACGCGTTGTTCGCTTTGCCCTGGAATCAGGCCAATTAGCCGACGTCGTGATCGAATTAGCTCCCGGCTCATCGCCGCTTGTCGATGTGTACGGTAGTAGAGAGTCTGCTCCTGAGCGACGCGATCAGCCCAAAGGAAGTCTAGAAATTACAGTGACAAGAGATGGCTCGCCCGTAACGGGTACTGTCGTCAACTTGTCCAACGGTGGGGGACGAGCGGCCTCCGATGAGGACGGTGTAGCAACGATTGAGGCGCCACGCGGGCGCTACACAGTAACTGTTGATGGCAATCGCTACACCAGCCGCGTTTTCGCCGGAGTGACTCGAGGTCTCTCGGTCAGGCTGGCGAGTGAGTCTATCTCTTTTGAGCTTGAGCGGCCGCAGTTAGAAGAGGTGGTGGTTCTGGGTAGCTTTGATCCCGGCGCCTTTGAGTTAAGCGAGCGAGACACAGGCAATATTGTCGACACACTTGGCGTGGAGCAGCTCGCGCGTTACGGAGACAGTGATGTTGCGGCATCGATCGTACGCGTTCCTGGTGTGTCAGTGCAGAACGATAAGTATGTGGTGATTCGGGGTTTAGGTGATCGTTATGTCACGGCGAACCTCAATGGCTCTGCCATGCCCTCAACCAACCCTTCTCGACGAACGGTTCCATTGGACCTCTTTCCGTCAAGTTTTGTAAATCAGCTAGACGTTAAGAAGACCTATCTGGCGTCAATGCCGGGTGAGTCTACTGGCGGCAATTTGGTGATAAACACCAAGACGTTCCCTGATGAGGCCTTTATTGACTTGTCAGTGCAGTTGGGCGGCGTTACAGGCCTTACTGGAAGCTCGGTTGCTGTTGACGCGCTAGAGGGCGATTCGGATTTTCTGGGTTGGGATGATGGAACGCGAGAAGAGAACGGAGCAATTGCAGCTATTGCCGACGCGCTCAAAGCAGGGAGCATTACTGACAGCGACGGCAATACCTTCGTTGTGGATAGTTACATTTCTGGTCAACTTCGACAGTCAGCTGGTCTTCTGATGATGGATGGCTGGGATGCCGACACTGCGTCTGTGACGCCGGCTATTGATTTGGGTATCTCTGCTGGTGATGTCTTCTACATCGGCGACGCTGAGATCGGCTACTTTGCTGCAGGCAGTTATGCCAATAGCTGGAGTCAACGACAGAATGGCATCCGCCGGTCGTACGGCGGTGGCTCTGACATCGTGGCGGACGACTTCACCTATCAGACAGCGACCAACAACATTGAAGTCAGTGGTTTGGTTTCAGTGGGCGTGGGCATTGGAGATAGTACCTATGAGTGGAACACCATTGTCTCCCGCGTGACGGACTCTTTCGTTGAGCGCTACGTGGGTGTCGAGGGTGACGAGTTCCGGTCCGTTGTGGGCACAAGTGTACAGTGGGAAGAGCGTCAATATGCCTCGACTCAGGTCGCCGGATCGCACTTTCTCAACGAATCCGGTTCATTGTTCCTCGAATGGCAAGCAACCGTGAGCCAAGCTGAACGCGATGTGCCTGATCGCCGCAACTCTTCGTTCATTGCAAGTCAGTCGCAGACACTGGGCAGTGACCTGGTCGCCGGGTTTGATTTTAGTGCAACGAATGCATCACAGGGTGACTTGTTCACAGGCTTCTTTTTCAACTACGGCGGTAGCAATCGACGCTTCAATAACTTGGTCGATAACAACTACGAACTCTCATTCGATCTGACATGGGATGTTTTCGACGATGGCGACTCGTTTAGTTCATTGAAGATGGGACTCAGTGCCATTGAGCGCGATCGAGAGGCAGAAGCGGCCATCTATGGCTACTCCACGATCTTGGCAGGGGACATATTAGCGGCGCCTAATGCGGTCGTCTCGGACGTGGTTTACGCGGCGAGTAATGACCCATCCGTTATAGGTGGCGTCCAGGGTTCAGTGACGCGCGGCCTCACCTTCACGGAGTCAACGCTTCCCTCTGATAATTATGGTGCGGACCTTACCTACAACAGCGCCTACGCGCTCTATGACCACACGCTTGGGTTGGAATGGCAGGTCATCACAGGCATCCGATTTGAAGAGTACGTTCAGACTACCGAGACTTTTAGCAGTTTCAATGGTCAACCCGTGGAGTCTGTTATCGATGAAATCACGCCACTGCCGCATTTTGGCGTGAACTGGTCGTTTACCGATGATCAACAGCTTCGAGTCGCATTGAGTGAGACGATTGCGCGTCCAGACTTTAAAGAGACGGCGAATGCCTACTACCAGGATCTTGAGTTCGGCGCTCAGGTCTTTGGTAATCCATTTCTCCAAACCTCTTCCATCACCAATGCCGATATTCGCTGGGAGTGGTACTTCGACGAGGACGCAGGTAACAGCATTTCCGTCGCTTTATTTCACAAAGAAATCGAGGACGCTATTGAGCGAGTCGTGATCGCAGCTTCGGGCACGGCAGCCAACGCGCGTACGTTCCAAAACTCTGATCTTGCAGAACTTAACGGTATTGAAGTCGAAGGGCGGATTTCATTCTCGCTCTCGGACGATTTTGACTCCGAGATCTTTATCGATTTCAACGCGGCATCTATCGAGTCCGAAGTTGACATCGGCGGCGGCGTGATTCGCGCTATGCAGGGTCAACCCGACTACACAGCCAACATTGTCTTTGGCTACGACGATTTTGCGACAGAGCAGCAGGTGACTTTATTGCTCAATCAGAACGGTAAAACGGTTGCCGATCGCGGAATTCAGGGCGCAGCAGATGTCATTTTAGAACCACGACTCGACGTGCAATTGGTCTATCGGTGGGACGTTAACGAAGCGCTATCAGTGCGCGCAAAGGTTAACAATTTACTGAATGAAGATTACGAGTACTCGCAGGGAGGCAAGGTTTTCCAGCAGTACGAACGAGGAACAAGTTTCCAAGTCGGTATCGACTGGAAACTTTAGAGCAGCACCAAACCAGCGAAAACCATTTCCATTAGGAGTGAATGTAGATGAATAAGCAGTTAGTGATGGCGCTACTCGCCTCTGGAGCCCTGGTAGGACTCAGCGGTTGCAGCGGCGGCGGAGGAGATACAACGATTATTATCGAGGCACCAACAAACGATGGTGGATCGGGTGGGACTCCCGCGCCAGCACCCGCACCCGAGCCCGAACCCAACGATGTCCCTTGTCCCGAGGGCACAACAGAAACATCGACCGATATTTGCGAACTCACCGGTACATACGAGACAGACCTAACCTTGGTAGCCGGAAATACCTACACACTGGACGGTCGCGTTCAGTTTGGTAATGGCGCTGCGCGCATGTCATCGGCGACAACACTCGAAAATGGTGACGCTCTGACCACACCAACACTCACAATTGAGCCCGGTGTCGAGGTCAAGGGGCTCAGCGCCTCAGACGGCACGTTCCAAACCGCCGCCGTACTTCAAATTAACCGGGGCGCCAACATTATGGCTGTGGGCACAGCTGATGATCCCATAATCTTCAGCTCGGAAGACGAGGGTTATGAAGGCCCATTCGAATGGGGTGGCCTAATTGTCAGCGGCTTTGGTCCGCACAACACCTGTGATGATGAAATCTGCAATATCACTGCCGAAGGTGGTGCGGGCATCTTTGGCCAAGTTTCTGGATCAACACCTGACGATAACAGTGGCATGCTCAAGTACGTTGTCATCGCAGAAGGTGGTTATTTGATTAACGCTGACGGTGACGAGATCAATGGGCTGTCGCTAAATGGTGTTGGTAACGGCACTGAGATTGAGTTCCTGCAAGTCCACGACAACGCGGACGACGGCATCGAGTTTTACGGCGGTAATGTAAACGCGAAGCACGTCGTGGTGACGGGTGCGCGTGATGACTCTATCGACTGGGATGAGGGTTACCAAGGCAACTTGCAGTACGTCGTGGTCAAGCAGTCTCCAGAAGGCAGCGGTGAGGCGTTCGAGATGGATACACAGGGCGCAGACGAGCCACTGTCCAAGCCAACCGTGTCTAACGTGACTATTATCGCGAACAAGCAAGCTAACGATGACTCGTTCATCATGCAGTTCAAAAAGTTGTCCGGTGGTTTCTTCCACAACGTGGTCGCAACCGTTGACGCAGACTCGCCAAACACCTTTGACACGTGTGCACGCATTACGGGCGGATCCGAAGCGAACGTTGGCACATCACTCGTGTTCAATAACTGGATTCAGGATTGTGCTAACGCACCGGGTGATCAGGGTGTACTTGCAACGGTTGATATGGGTGGTGCCGCACTAAACGTCACTGCTACCTTTGCCAACTTGAACTCGCTTGCGGCCGTTACGGCTGACGCTGCCAAGCTCTCGGAAGCGATGGACTGGGCTGCAATTAATGCATCGTTCAGCGAGTCTGTTGCTGACGCCGATTACCTCGACGCTACGGACTACATCGGTGCGGTTGACCCAGACGCAACCACAGCTTGGTGGGACGGCTGGACTATCGCAGGTTCAGTAGGCACGCCAGAAGCTGTCGCCATCGAGTGTCCTGCAGGTACTACAGAGACTGCAGACAACGTCTGTGAGCTCCAAGGTATCTACAACGACGACATGACGTTAGTTGCAGGTAACACTTACACACTCAACGGGCGTGTTCAGTTCGGCAATGGTGCCGAAACTCTCGACGCACAAGGCTTCACGCAAGGCGGTGCTGAGCTCACTACACCGACGTTGACTATCGAAGCGGGTGTTGAGGTTAAGGGGCTCGAAGCATCTGACGGCACTTTCCAAACCGCGGCGGGATTGCAGATCAACCGCGGTGCGAACATCGAAGCCGTGGGTACACCGACAGCGCCGATTATCTTCAGCTCGGAAGACGAAGGTTTAGACGGCCCATTTGAGTGGGGTGGTTTAATCATCTCTGGTTTCGGTCGTCACAACACCTGTACTGATGACCTGTGTAACATCACTGCCGAAGGCGGTGCTGGGCGATTTGGTCAAATTAACGGTGAAACACGAAACGACGACAGCGGTACGCTCAAGTACGTTGTTATTGCTGAAGGTGGTTACCTGATCAATGCGGACGGTGACGAAATCAACGGCCTGTCGCTGAACGGCGTTGGTAGTGGTACAGAGATGTCATACATCCAAGTCCACGACAATGCGGACGATGGCATTGAGTTCTATGGCGGTGATGTCAACGTTAAGTACGCTGTGGTAACTGGCGCACGTGACGATTCAGTCGACTGGGACGAGGCCTATCGAGGCAACATGCAGTACGTGATCGTTAAGCAGTCTGCTGAGGGCAGTGGTGAAGCGTTCGAGATGGATACTCAAGGCGCGGACGAGCCTTTGTCTAAGCCAACCGTGTCTAACGTAACCATTATCGCTAACAAGCAGGCTAACGATGACTCCTTCATTATGCAGTTCAAGAAGAAGTCAGGCGGTTTCTTCCACAACGTCGTTGCAACGGTCGCGGCTGATACACCTAATACCTTCGAGTCTTGTGCACGAATCACAGGCGGCGCGGGTGCTAACGTCAACACGGCGCTTGTATTCAACAACTGGATTCAAGACTGTGCGAACGACGGCAGTGGCGGTCTGTTGGTGTCTGCGGATAGTGAAGCGGGCGCTGACGCTGTAGGTAACGCAACAATGGTCGTTGCTGCACCTGCGCTTGACGCGATCTTTGCTTCGCAAGCTGCAGAGGCGGTACTCGCTGCACCGCTTAACTGGACTGAAATCAACGCGGCATACCCGGAGTCAACTGCGAATACGAGCTTCCTCGACGCGACTGACTTCATCGGTGCTGTGAACCCCGACGGCTCGAACCCTTGGTGGGCTGGCTGGACAGTTCCAGGTTCGCTTTAAGTACCAAGCAGCAACTCAGGAAAGGGCGGCCCTTGGGTCGCCCTTTTTTTGTTCATATTTTACGCACTGGCCGAATAAATTGGTGATCCACCCAGTTTTCAGGGTCGTAACAATTGCAACCTTATTTGGTTTCCAAGCCATCTTCCCCCAGATGGTTTTTTGATTCCCCGGTCATCATTGACCGGGGTTTTTTTTGCCCAAACGTATGTCAAAAAGATGGAGTAGAAAATGCGGAAAACAATAGCACTGCTGTTGGCGGTAACACTTAGCGCTTGCACGGGTGTTGGTGTCGAGGAGTACGAGGGTAGAGGACCCGTATTTTCCGCGGAGTCATTTTTCGACGGGTCACTGACGGCGCACGGCGTTGTTAAGAATTATCGAGGTTTTGCGAGCCGCTCGTTTGTTGCGGATATCACCGCTTGTTGGCAGAACGGTGTGGGCACGCTCGATGAGCGTTTCGTCTTTGACGATGGCGAGAATCAAACACGAGTCTGGCGACTCACTGAGTCTGCTGATGGTTCGTACGCGGCGACAGCGGGGGACGTGCGTGGCGAGGGCAGGGCAACACTCTCGGGTAACTCGATGTTCCTGGATTACGTTTTGACTATTGAACTCGAAGACGGCTCAATCGATGTCGCAGTCGATGATCGAATGTATCGGGTCAGCGAGAACGTATTAATTAATGAGTCTACGCTAACGAAATTTGGTCTGCCCGTAGGTGGTATTCTGCTCACTATCATTCGTCATCCAGAGGTAACGGTCGAGTGTCCAGTCGACTAATTTCCCAGCTGTTAGGCTATGCGGGTCTAGTTCCCTTTTTCGGCTTTTGTCTTGGTTTTAGCTCGCTCGAGGATTGGCCTCGATCGCTCTCCATTCAGGGCTTTATTATTTACTCGCTGGGCATCTTCGCGTTTTTGGCCGGGGCCCTGTGGGGACAGGTTCAAACCGTTAAAGCCGACGGTGCTGTGAGTACGTTGATCGTAAGTAATGGCCTGGTGCTGTTCGGTGTTGCTGCAATCCTTACTGCACAGGCAATGATGGCAGCGGTGTTTTTGATGTTGGGTTACATGGCATTGCTTTGGTACGAACGACGCATATCGTCACTTGAGCCTTGGTATCAGCGCATGCGACAGCGATTGACGCTAGGGGTGGTCGTTGCGCATATTATTTTTGTCGGATTACACGTTACTGGTGCGTAAAAGGTAGGGTTAACCACTGCTTATTTTTGCGCAGTGTGCGAGTATTGCGCGCCATGAAGGATCTGCCTGATAACCCGACTGTTCTCGCTCTCGATACATCGACGAATCTGTGTTCCGTCTCGGTGATTTCGCAGGAGAATGTCATCGAAATACAACGTGACCTTCCCAGAGCACACAATCAGCACATTTTAACGATGATTGATGAGGCGCTGGGTGAGCGGGCTGTAAGTAATATCGATCTAATACTCTGTGGTGTCGGTCCTGGCTCGTTTACTGGGATCCGTGTGGCTGTGGGTGTGGCACAGGGTTTGGGTTGGTCTCTCGATGTTCCTGTTCTCCCTGTTTGTTCCTTGGCATCTCAGGCTCAATCGGTCTCGCGACCCGTTGGATCGCGCATTTTAAGCGTTATGGATGCACAAATTGGTCAGGTGTACTGGGCGTGGTTTGAAATGACGGCGACGGGTGTCGCGGAATTGAAAGGCCCTACGGTCAGTATCCCTTCAGAGGTGACTGGGCCCGGTGGGCAAGCGCTGGCTCAGTCGGGTGACGTTTTTGCGATTGCAGGTGACGGCGGTCATCTACTTCTCGAGAGTCATGCGGGGCTCTGCGATGTTGAATTACTCGGCGAGGCTCGGCCGAGACCGTCGAAAGCAGCCCTTGCGTTTCTTGATAGCATTGACACTTCTGTACTCCTCGACGCGGCTCAATTGGAGCCCCGGTATGTGCAGAAAGACATTAGCTGGAAAAAACTTTCAGAGCAGGGGAAAAAAGCGTAGTGGATACTGTTCAGCTGGTCGTACTGGCTTTAATCCAAGGACTCAGTGAATTCCTGCCCATATCGAGCTCGGCACACCTCATTTTACCTTCACAGGTTTTAGGTTGGTCTGATCAAGGCCTGGTATTCGATGTCGCTGTTCACGCGGGAACACTGTTCGCGGTGCTTATTTATTACCGAAGTACATTGAAAGAACTTCTATCCGCTGTGACGCGGCGAAATGATGCCGTTGCCTCTGCCGGCGCTTTGCGGGAAATAGGGTGTCTCGGAATAGCCACCTTACCCGTTATGTTGGTCGGTTTTTTGTTCATGGATTTTATCGATGTGCATTTGCGCGGATTGACAACGATCGCTTGGGCGACCCTGGGTTTTGGCATCCTGCTGGGGGTTGCTTATCGTTTTCGCGGTTCGGACGGAGATGAGCAGTCAATTACGCGTGTAGATCATGCGCTTATTATCGGGCTGGCGCAGGCCCTCGCCGTCATTCCGGGCACGTCACGATCAGGAATCACCATTACGGCTGCGTCATTTCTCGGTTACAACATCGCGACGTCAGCACGATTTTCGTTCTTGCTATCGATTCCTGTCATTGGTGGCGCCTTGCTGCTTATGCTCGTCACTCAAACCAATGCCCTAGACGCCGGTTTGATTTTTGAGACGGTAACGGCGATGGCGATCGCCGGTATTAGCGCCTATATGACTATTGCCTTTTTTGTAGGACTGGTAACGCGTGTCGGTATGATGCCGTTCGTGGTGTACCGGGTCTTGCTGGCTGTGGCACTTCTGTTGGTGGCGTCGGCCACCTAGATCTCGCCGTATGCGCGGGAGACTGTGGGGGGCGCTCCACGCGGAAATACTGGTAGAAATGGATGCTGGCTCTTACAATCTCGCCAAATTAAAGACAATTGCTCGCCCTAATGTGTTGATTGGGCGGCAGCACTGGGGAAGGTTTAGATGGCACGTCATCGTGTATTAACGGGGATCACCACGACAGGTACGCCACACTTGGGAAACTATGTTGGTGCCATACGTCCTGCTATTGCCTCGTCACAACGCGAAGATGTCGATGCGTATTTATTTCTTGCTGACTACCACGCCCTCATCAAGTCACAAGACCCCACCTTAGTTGCTCAGTCCAGTAGGGAGATTGCGGCGACTTGGCTCGCTTTGGGTCTTGATCACGAGTCAGCTCACTTTTATCGACAATCAGACATCCCTGAGATCACGGAACTGTCCTGGATTCTCACCTGTAATGCAGCCAAAGGTCTGATGAACCGGGCGCACGCCTACAAAGCATCGGTGCAGGCGAACGAGGAAGCAGGCGAGGACCCTGACTACGCGATTACGATGGGACTCTTTTCGTACCCAATTTTGATGGCCGCTGATATTTTGATTTTCAATGCGAACGACGTTCCTGTCGGTCGCGATCAAATCCAGCACGTTGAAATGGCGCGAGACATTGCTGCGCGATTCAATCATCACTACGGAGAGACTTTCGTACTACCTAAAGCTGTGGTCGATGATGATGTTGCCGTTTTGCAGGGGCTCGATGGACGCAAGATGAGTAAGAGCTACGGCAATACGATTCCGCTTTTTAGCACGCCAAAGAAATTGCAGAAGGGCATTAACAAGATCAAGACTAATCTGCTTGAGCCAGGCGAGCCAAAAGACCCAGACACCTCCGCCGTATTTCAGATCTGGTGTGCCTTTGCTAATGAGTCGGAGCGACAGGAAATGCGTGAGGCCTTCGAGGCAGGCCTCGCTTGGGGGGAGGCAAAGAAACGGCTGTTTGAGCGCATCAACGATGAGATAGCGCCGGCACGTGACGAATACGATCGTTTAATGGCTAATCCTCAGGAAGTGGAGGCCATCCTAAGGGCCGGTGCAGAGCGCCTTAGACCCCAGAGTACTGAGCTTCTGGATAAGGTGAGACACGCGGTGGGATTGCGCACGTTCGCCTCATAGTTACCCCCCCCAATACCCGTTTGTAAGTCGTAACGGTAAAAACGTATCGCGGCTCACGGAAGCGTCTTCTAACGTCGATAAATCAGTCCATGTCGGCGCAGGAAGAGCCGCAGCGAAAATAAAAATCGCAGGAATTTTAGATAAACGTATCCCTCGTTTACCCGTTATTGACGAGATACAACAGTGCTAGTTGAGGTTCTCGGGGGCGTATTGGATGAAAAAATTGCTTCTTATTGAAGCTCTTCGACGTCAACTTCAACCTCGACCGCTGCGCCCGTTCCAGCAGTACCTAGGGTCTCCGCGACAATAGCCTTTAATTCTTCTGGGCTTGGCTTTCGGCCTTCTTGTCGAGCCTGCTCGATAAGTGCCTTCACCTTGTCACCGAGATCCCCAGTGGCGGTTCCGTCGACTTTGACCTTGATCATAGTCACGCCTTCAGCGATGTCAGCATCATCGGCAAGCACAGCAATTTTCATCTTTTCTGTAACGTCGCCGTCGGCACTTTTGTGGATCCAGACCTTGGATTTGGTGTCGCCATCGGGTGCCATATGGAACTCGTGGATGTCTTCAGCGATGAAGGGCATGTCACCCATCTCGATGGCTTCCACCATCATTGGCGACATCGGTGGGTGTGGTCTGACGTAATCGTCAAATAAGATTGCGCCGCCAATAAAAATACCGAGGACGATTGCAGGCCCGTATTGATTCATGAAGATGTCTCGTTTTTGTTATAGCGCAAAGTATAGACCCAAAACGGCGCTTCTTGGTTCCCCGACAAAGTACCGATAATTGCCAAAGCCATAATCTGCCCGCTCAGCGTAACCCGTGTCCAGAAGGTTAGTGACGGTGAGTGTTGAGCGGAGTTTTTCGCTTATCAGCCATTCAGCGCGCGCATTCACAAGCTCATGACCCGGGTAGGTGTGCTGATTATTGGGGTCGATGTAGTACTTATCCACCCAAGCCGCCTCGAGTTCGATACTGGCTGGGCGGCTATTCAGGGTCATCGCTTTTGTAATTCGTGCGCTACCAAAATGGCGAGGTGCGGTATCGATATCGTTGCCCTGAATAGAGTCACGACTACCCAGGACTTGTATGTCGCTGTCGTAGGTATGGTCTGCATAGGCCGCATTGAGGCTCGCCGTCAGCGTCTCGCTAATGCTCCAAGACAGGTCTAAGTCGATACCGCGATGGCGAGTCGACGCGCCACTCACGCTTTGACGATTTCGATCGAGGAAAATCACCTCTTCCTTGTCGATCGCGTAAACGGAAATGTCAGTCGACACTCGCTCGTTGCTAAATCGCCAACCGATATCGAGCGAGGTGGCCTCTTCAGAATCAATGTCGGCAACCTGTTGGCCGGACTGCAGTCGGTACAGCTCGGTGGCCTGTGGCGCTCGGAATCCCTTTGCTGTTCTCACGTAGACATTGTGACTACCCCGCGTCCACACGAGGGCAAGGTTAGAAGACAGGTTTGAGAAGTTGTCTGACCGGTCCTCAGGCCGATAAAAGCGGCAAGCGCTGGCCTCAGGGGCACACACTGAGCCGGCCGGTGCGCGTGTCGTGTAGTCGTACTCGGTGCGCTCCGAGCGCAGTCCAGCTTGCAGGCGCAGGTCTTCGGCAATTGCGACCTCCACCTGGCCAAAAACAGCCACGTTGGATGCGTCCACCTGATAGTCGTAGTGGATACCTGCAGGCTGGTTAGGACTAAAAGATTCTGCCTGGTCTTCCTTCAGTCGACCGTCGGTTGAGTCGAATTCGATGCCCGTTATGTACTCACCCCAGGCACTCACCCCTCGTAGGTGAGCCTGCAAGCCAAAACTGTCGTGCTCATTCATCTCACGAGACTTCCAAGGTAGGTAATGCTGAAGAAATTCCATCTCGTTGGAGCGTAAATAAGGTGTGAGGCTAACTGTGCGATCACCCAATTCACGCTCGAAGCGCAGATGAGCTCTCAGCGAACGCGCATCGCGATAGGCCTCGGGGTTTCGATTGACCTTGCGCGCGGCACTGTTTCGATAGGCGCCTTTACCATCTTGAATGTAGCCCGCGGTCTCTTGGTTCAGATTCGACGCTGAAACAACGCCTGTGAGTTGCCAGTCGTCGACTTCGCCGTCGAATCTGAGATTTGCTTTTTGCTGGTCGTAACCGGATTCCGCTTGGTAGCCGCCATAAGTCGTTGCGTTAGCATTCAACGCAACGCCGCCGTTACTCGCGGCGATGCGCGCACGACCAAAATCTCTGCTACCCAGTTGCAGACCAAAAGAGTCTTGCGTTTGCTCTGCACTTTTCGTCAGTACATTGATCACGCCGTTTACCGCATTGGATCCGTAGGTTGCATTCGACGGGCCTTTCACCACCTCAACGCCACTGGCTTGAAGCAAGTTTGCGTCGAACAGCTGGTTGACGTTGCAAAAGCCGGGTGCGCGCAGATTGATACCGTCCTCTGCTGTGAAAAATGCGCCACAGGCACCTGCACCGGTTAGAACTGGAGATCTCAATGAGATAAGGGATTCTTGTCCATTTCCTCGGCTAATCCAGGCACCCGAAACTCGATTAAACAGCTGATTACTGTGCTGCAAGTCCACAGCGGCAACGTCTTCGGCCGAGAGTGCTGACCAAGCTTGTCCCAGTGTTGCGCCGCTGTCAGCAGTGCGATTCGCTGTAACGATGATGGTTTCAAGTGCAGGTTCAGATGTGTCAGCCCACGAACTGGCCGAAGCGATGATCAAGAGGAGACATGCTGTCTTGCGAAGATACATAAAGAGTCCCGTTTTTTGTTATCGGTAAAAAAACAACGCGAAGCATAGCGCCATCGACTCACTGGTCAAACATTAACGGATATTGGACAATAGTAAGTCTTCCCACATCTCGTCGGTGTTGTTCAGTTGCGTGTTTTGGCTCAAAACAACGATCTACCCATTCGTACGGAGCAATCTGTCCATTCGGGGAAGGTCCGGTCTGTTTATTGGCTGACAAAAGCGGATAGCGCCCGTTTAATAAAGGAGCGTGACTATCCCGCGCACCCGTCAGCTGAACTTGCGATTATGGTCATTAGCGATCGTCTTTCAGCCTTTGAGTGTATGTGGCGTGCTGAGGGCGGATTGGACGGCGTGCCGGGTAAGGGCGCTGCACTGAATGCGATTTCTGGTCACTGGTTCCAACGCTTTGGCGAAGCGGGACTTGCGCGAAGCCATATCTTAGAAACACCTCACCCGCTGGTATGGGTGGTACAGCGTGCAAAGCCAATCATGATTGAAGCGATTGCACGGCAGTACATCACGGGTTCTATGTGGCGGGCCTATGAGCGAGGCGAGCGGGAGTTTTGTGGAATCCGATTACCTGAGGCGTTAGTGCGCGATCAAAGACTAGAACATCTCCTCATTACACCATCCACAAAAGGCATAATGACGGGGNTTCCCGACGTTCCCGAAGTGGATGATGTCAACGTAAGTCAAGACANNNTGCGCANGCATTGGNAGGCGTTTAAATTTCAATCTGCAACCGATGTCGACCACTACGCTTCNTTGCTGGCGTCAGGCTTTGAGGTCATTGCTGAGGAGATCGACAGTCTCGGACAAGTTTTTGTGGATACTAAGTTTGAGTTTGGCTACGCCACAAACCGTGACGGGGTGGATGAATTGATCTACATGGATGAGGTTGGCACGCCGGATTCCTCACGAATTTGGGACGCTAAAGCCTACGCTCAGGGGCAAGTGGTCGAGAACAGTAAAGAAGGGTTTCGGCAGGCGTTGCTGGCCTATGCGGATGATCCGGACATTCTGATCAACAAAGACCGGATGGACGAACGCTATGCCTTTGCAACAGGCACTGTGTTGCCCAGGCAGATGATGATGGATGTGTCTTCCACCTACATCGATATTGCAGAGCGTATTACCGGTCGACCGCTGGATGTCTCTGAGAATCCACGCGACGACATTGTTCGTGTGCTGAGAGAAGAGTTGGGCATCATTCAAAACTAACTTAAGAAATAGGGGATTCCATGACAGCGTTGATAGAACTGACCGATACACTCTCAATGGCGGGTCAAATCCAACCCGCAGATGTTGCTCAGCTCGCCGCGGCGGGCTATGAGACGATTATCTGTAATAGACCAGATGATGAAGAGCCCCATCAGCCCTCTATGGACAGTATTGAAGAAGCCTGTGCCGACGCCGGCGTGGCTTTTGTCCGTTACCCCGTCAATGCGTTTACATTCCCCGGTAATGACCTCGCCGCTATGGACGATGCAATGAACAGCGGTAAAAAAACACTGGCCTATTGCCGCTCGGGAGCGCGCTCTACCAACTTGTGGGTGGCGACCCTAGCAGGTGAGGACCGAAAAGCGGCTGCAGTAAGGGCAAGTCAGCTGGGTATTCCGCTGAGCTTTGTTATGCAGCTGGGGTCTTAAGCCCCTCTTTAAGGCGGAACCGTTGCAATGTTTTGAGGGCGCGTTGGGCCGCCTCTTTTAGGTCGGCAATCTCCGTTACCTCTTCGTGAACGGGTGGATAATGCGCTGGATGATACGCCTCCGCGATCACGGCATACGGCAGGGAATCGTCTGGCGTCTCTGCGTAAAGTGCATAAACCTTTGTGAACAAGTTTTGCCCCTCACCGACGGTGCCACGCGCTAAGGCAATGAAGGCTGCGGTTGCAGGGATTTCTGTTTTGATGAGTAGCTTCTTATTAATAGTGAAACCGGCAGACCGTAACGTTGCACCGATGCTGTTACCGTCTAGGATTTCTTGGTGGCTGCCTAATAACGCCGGGTTTATTGGTTGCACAAATTCAGTTACGGCGAGCGTGCGGCACACCTTTTCTGAGTCTCGGCCGCTAAACAGGTTAGCAACCCGGGTACCGAGCCCCTGGTCGATGACCTCTACGCCGTAACTGCCAAAGGCCGCCTCTATTGCGTCACTGTTCAATGTCGGGGTTACCTCTGCTCGAGCTGTGCATACAAAGGCCAATAGGATGAGGGCCAAGGCCCGTCGATGCAAATACATATACGACTCAAAAAGTTGACGTTTCTTTTATGGGTGATGAACGAACAGCGAATTTGATGCAGGATAACCGTAACGCTCCAAAAAATAATAGGACAGTGAATCAATGAACAACATAAAGACCTCTCTTTCTGTGGCTGCTGCCTTTCTGAGTGCGCTTTTTAGCTGTGCAGTTAATGCTGCAACCCTTGCTGAAGATGTGCAGTCACT
This sequence comes from Halieaceae bacterium, assembly GCA_002689915.1. Taxonomy (GTDB): domain Bacteria; phylum Pseudomonadota; class Gammaproteobacteria; order Pseudomonadales; family Halieaceae; genus Luminiphilus; species Luminiphilus aquimaris. Next base: position 51,126 of record NZIJ01000019.1, read on the forward strand.
GTACGACACGCAGCTTAAGGATTTATTCATCCATTTTCATGAAAACCCTGAGTTGTCATTTAAAGAGGACAAAACAGCCGCCCGTCTCGGGGACGAGCTTGAGGCTTTGGGGTACACGCTTCACAGGGGCATCGGCGGAACCGGTCTCATTGCGATGTTGGAAAATGGACCTGGCCCTACCGTAATGTTTCGCGCCGACATGGATGGTTTGCCCGTGCAGGAGAAGTCTGGACTGGCTTATGCATCGAAAGCGAAGCAGTTGGATTGGGATGGTAACGAGGTTTATGTGATGCATGCCTGTGGGCACGACGTTCACATAACCAGCTTGGTGGGTACAGCAAAGTTGATGGCAGAGCGCAAGGACCAATGGTCAGGAACACTGATGCTGCTCGGTCAGCCAGCTGAGGAGCGAGTGGCGGGTGCGCGGGTCATGATGGAGGACGGTCTATGGGACCGCGTCGTGAAACCTGACTACGCCATGGCCTTTCATGTTACGAGCGCATTACCGACAGGGCAGCTTGCCGCACCTGAGACGTCGGCTTACTCGGGCGCTGATACGGTAGATATTCTGATCAAGGGCGTAGGCGCCCATGGTGCGAGCCCACACACAGGTGTTGACCCGATTGTACTTGGATCGCAAATCGTGATGGGTTTGCAGACGGTAGTCAGTCGCAACCTTGCGCCACGCCGGCCCGGGGTTATTACCGTGGGGTCATTTCACAGCGGTACCAAGCACAACATTATTTCAGATGCGGCAAAACTTCAGCTTACCGTGCGCAGCGAGAGCCCGGAGGATCGACAGGTCTTACTAGAGGGCATAAAACGTGTCGCAATCAATATGGGCCGCGTCGCCGGATTACCTGATGAAATGCTGCCGGAAGTGATTGTCTATGAAGGAGAGGGTGTACCTCCAACCATTAACGATGTGGCTTTCACGAGAGAGGTTCGCAGCGGATGGAATGAGTATTTTGGTTCGCAAATTTTCAATGACGGTGAAAGGCTTGGTATGGGTGCTGAGGATTTTGGCTTCTTTACGACAGACCCTTACATCCCCAGCTTGTATTTTGCGGTTGGTGGCACCCCAGAGTCGGCATTTAAAGCCGCGGCCAATGGTGGCGCTCCTATACCGTCCCATCACTCGCCGCTATTCAAAATAGAGCCCGAGGGCTCGGTAACCTTGGGTGTTGAGGCTTCGGTTAGTGCGTTGCTTAACGTGATGGCGCCCTAATGGTTGTGCATCCGGTGTGGGATTTGCCCACCCGGCTTATTCACTGGTGTTTTCCGGTCGGTATTGGCTTTCTTTGGTGGACTGGTGAGACGGGCCGGATGGAGTGGCACAGCTATGGAGGCTACACGCTCATTGTTTTAGTCACGACGCGATTTATGTGGGGCTTTGTCGGCAGCTTTCACAGTCGTTTTGCGCACTTTGTTCGCAGCCCTAATTCGGTGCTTGCCTATTTAAAGGCTGCCCCAGAGGCAGAGGCGCCATCAGTTGGGCATAACCCACTCGGTGCTTACTCGGTACTGGCGCTGCTGTTTGCGGTGCTGGTGCAGGGACTATCGGGGATGTTCAGCATTGATGACGTCGCCTTTGACGGCCCCCTGGCTTATTACTTTGGAGGTGAGTACATCGACTTAGCCCTGCAGTGGCACGACATTGGGTGGGTCGTTCTGCAAGCACTTATCGCACTGCATCTTTGTGCCATTGCTTGGTATCAGTTTAAAAAGCGTCGACCCCTAGTTCAGACTATGTGGTTTGGGTCACATTCGGGTAGAGAGTCCGTACACGCGCCGGTTGCTGGGTGGCGCGCCATCTTGACCGTACTGACCATGAGCGGTGTTCTAGCCACCACCATTTTTCTCGCGCCTGAGGCTCCGAGCTACTACTAAGCGCGCACTGTCAGAATGCCGAGAGCCGCTGTGATAAAGGTGCCCAGCGGGCACCGTGTTAGCTGGGACTTAATCGGAAGCTACGAGGTTCCACAAGGCCCTCGCTCATCGTTAATAGAGGTAATTGCGCGCTTTGTACTCGTCATGACAGGCCTTGCAAGTGCCGCCCGTTTTTTTGAACTGGGCAACGGCCGCCGCTTTGTCGCCACTTTTTGCTGCGGCAGACAGCGCTGCCGCTTCCGTGCGTAATGCGGCCAACTTCTCAGCGAAGTCTTCAGGATTCTCCCAAATGGCGGGTTTAGCGCGTGTTTTACCCTTGTCGCTGCCGGGCGCAAAACCACGCTCGACGCTTACGCTAGAAATGGCGGCTAAGTCGTTCGCCCATGTTGCAAATTGGTCGCCATTCCATTCAATCTTCCCTTTAACCATGTCGCCCATTGGACCAAACGTCATTCCAACGAGCGCAAAGTAAGATTGGCGCAGTGACTGCAAGGGTTCTGACCGCTCAATGTGCGCGAGTGCGGGTAGGGCAATTGCCGCCGATAATGAAACCGTAAGTATTGTTTTCAATCGAGCGTTTTTCATGGACTCATCTCCTTACATTTGTGATCGTCACGCGTAGCGCCAACGTGATTCGTTGGATAAAGTACGCGAAGACTGGGTGTGCAGATTGCCCTGTTAGTATGGCTGAGTTTCCGCTCAAAAATCGAGCGTTGCCTCTTGATGCTTGAAAGCATGAATCAACAACTGAACTTGAAGAATGTTATGAAAACAGATTTTGACTTAAGCGCTTATTGGATGCCGTATACGGGTAATCGCCAGTTCAAGCAGGATCCTCGCATCATAACGGGCGCCGACGGGGTTTGGTTTACCGATAGCGATGGGCGGAAAGTCCTAGACGGCCACTCCGGACTTTGGACCTCAGGTCTCGGACATGCACGTCCTGAGATTACAAAGGCTGTCAGTGAGCAAGTTGCGACCCTCGATTTTTGTCCGCCATTTCAGTTTGGTCACCCAAAAGCGTTTGAGCTGGCCACAAAAATAGCTTCGCTCATGCCTGAAGGCCTCAATCATGTCTTCTTCACCAACTCGGGTTCTGAGTCGGCAGATACGTCCTTGAAAATGGCGCGCGCTTACTGGCAATTAAAGGGTGAGACGAAAAAGACGCGCTTTATTGGCCGTCAAAAGGGCTATCACGGAGTCAATTTTGGCGGGGTTGCCGTGGGAGGCATACCCGCCAATAAACACCTTTTTGGCGAGGTATTAGAGACAGATCACCTGTCTCATACCATGCTCCCTGAAAACGTTTTTTCGCGAGGCATGCCCGAGACAGGCGCTCACCTAGCGCAAGAGCTTGAGCGTTTTGTTGAGCTATATGGGGCGGAGACCATCGCGGCGGTTATTGTTGAGCCAATGGGCGGCTCAGCCGGTGTTTTACCTCCTCCCACTGGCTACCTGAAACGACTACGCGAGCTTTGTGACAAGCACCGTATTTTGCTTATTTTTGACGAGGTAATTACCGGTTTTGGTCGCTGCGGTGCTATGACCGGATCCGATGCGTTTGGGGTGGTGCCAGATATTTTAAACGTGGCCAAACAATTGACCAACGGTGTTATCCCCATGGGGGCGGTCATCGCTTCCTCTGAAATTCACAATACGTTTATGGAGACGGCCGGTCCCGATTACTTGCTGGAATTTGCACACGGCTATACCTATTCGGCTCACCCAGTGGCTTGTGCTGCTGGTCTGGCGGCACTCGATGTCTTGGTTGACGAACAGCTACCGCAGAGGGTGGCGCAGGAAGCGCCTTATTTCGAGGACCTGCTGCACGAGCAGCTGAGCGAAAAACCCTTCGTAACGGACGTTCGTAACTACGGATTCGCCGGTGCAATAACACTCGAGGCTGCAGGAGATGAGCCCTTGAAACGGCCTTTTGAGTTAGCCATGGCTATGTGGGAGCAAGGTGTTCTCGTAAGGTATGGCGGTGACACCATTCAAATGGCCCCTCACTTTGTTATGCAGCGACCTGAGCTGGAGCGGTTGGTGGGAACACTCTCTGACTGTCTAGATCGTCTTGCGTGATCCAGAGTATGGCATTGGCTTGTTGGAATTGATAAATGACTGCTGTTAACGAGGTGCCAGTATTAGTCGTTAATGCCTTTACCCAGAGCGCCTTTGGTGGGAATCCGGCGGCTGTCGTCGAGACAAAGCAACCGCTCTCTCCGACGATAATGCAGTCTATCGCCGAGCAACATAATCTAAGCGAAACCGCGTTTCTCGTCAGCCAAGGAGACGATCACTTTCGCCTGCGTTGGTTTACGCCAACGGACGAGGTGCCGCTGTGCGGTCATGCGACCTTAGCTGCAGCGTTTGCACTCGATTACTGGGATCACTGGCAAGGCACGCGATTAACCTTTGATACCGCCAGCGGTCCGCTTTTCGTAACGCGCGAATCAGGACGCTATCTTATTGAATTTCCCGCCGTCCTCATGGCTGAGATTGAAACGCCGCCAAGACTGGCCGAAGCTTTGGGTGTCAGCGTTTCCCGCAGCTTCCAGCCTATTCAGGGGGCATGGCAGATGGTCTGCGAGCTCGAAGATGAAACAGCGGTTAGAGACTGTTCGCCTAATTTTGAAGCGCTTATGTCAGCGACTTCGATGGGAGTGAGCGTAACGGCGGCGGGGTCAGACGTTGACTATGTATCACGTTTTTTTATTCCGCAGCTGGGCGTTAATGAAGACCCCGTTACGGGATCAGCCCACTGTCAGCTCATACCTTTTTGGTCGCAACGCTTGTCACGAAGTCAGCTGCGCGCGAGACAAATCTCGGCGCGCGGTGGCGAAATAGAGGGTTGGCTAAAGGGTGATCGTGTCGTGTTGGCCGGACATTGCTCGATGTTCTCAGAGGGAAGATTGTTTCTTCCCTCTGATTCCATTTAAAGCTTCCTTTTCTCTTGTTCGATCCAGCGGGTCATTCTTACTTCAAGCGCATCCAGTGGAATAGCTCCGACCCCAAGTAATTCGTCATGGAATGCGCGTATGTCAAAGCGCTCACCAAGCTCTTGCTCAGCCAAAGCACGAAGCTCCAGCATTTTGAGTTGCCCAATTTTGTATGCCAGAGCCTGCCCAGGCCAACCAATATATCGATCGATTTCATTAATAATATCGGCTTCGGTCTTCGCTGCATTGTCCTTGAAGTAGTCGATCGCCTCTTGCCGAGACCAACCGAAATAGTGAATACCTGTATCGACGACCAAACGGACGGCTCGCCACATGTCATAAATGAGTTGCCCGTAACGGGAGTAGGGGTCCTCATAGAGACCCATGTCATAACCCAAGCGTTCGGAATACAGTCCCCAGCCCTCTATAAAGGCGGTGACACTGCTGTTTCGCCGAAACTCAGGAAGCCCCTCAATTTCCTGCGCGAGGGCTATCTGTAGGTGATGGCCCGGTACGCTCTCATGAACGGACAGTACTTCCATTTCGTACTTTGGGCGGACTTCCGGCTTGTACAGGTTGACGTAATACCAACCGGGACGACTGCCGTCGAGTGCCGGGCGCATGTAGAAGGCGGTCGTGGTGTCAGGGGCTAGCTCCGGAGCAATGGGACGCACGCCATACGGCATGCGAGGCAGTTTTCCAAATAGCTTGACGAGTTGTGGATCGAGGCGCTTTGAGACCGCTTGATAGCCTTCAAGCAGTTCCTCCGCCGTCTCGTAGTAAAACTGTGGATCGCTTCGAAGAAAGTCATTGAAGGCGTTGATATCACCGTCAAATCCTACTTCCTCGATAACCTCTATCATCTCACCGCGTATCCGAGCGACTTCAGCCAGACCCACATTATGGATCTCCTCTGGGGTCATATTTGTGGTTGTGAAGTGTCTCGCGAGCATGGCGTAGACTTCCTTTCCGCCGGGCAGCGAGCCAATTCCCGGCTGGGCTCGACTATTAGGAAGGTACGTCTCTTCGATGAAGGCTTTGAACTGTGCGTAGGCCGGGATTAACTTATTTTCGATGATGTCCGCTGCCTGTGCCTGCAGCTCCTCAGCGCGCGATGGCGAAATCGAGTCGGGAAGGGTTTCGAAAACACCCCAAAAAGGACTCTCTTGTGGCTTCTCAACAATGAGTGCATCGAGTTGCTTGGGAATTCGCTCAATAATGATTCGCGCTTGCGTGCGCTGACGGTCTGCCCCTTTTTCTAACAACGCCTGATACTGCGACAGTTGCTCGGGGAGCTTTTCCAGTCGAGCTAACCAATCGATGTAGTCGGTCTCAGTCGCCATGGGAAGCCGCTCGACCATGGTGTAGCGATGCTGTGGACCGCTCCGCATGTTTAACGCAATTAAATGCAAACCGTTTTCATACGATTCGACTTCTTCTTGCAAGGCGGTTTTCAGCATTCGCTGGTTAAGCTGCGCCGTTGGACTCAGAGACGACGGATCAATACGTGACAAATCAGCAATAAACGCTTGAGTGTCGGCATTGCGCTCCTTGAGTACGTCGGCGCTCAAATCGGTCCAGCTCTGATTGCCGGACATGTCACCGTATTCACGACGGTATTCGGGGTATTGCTCGAGGACCCAATCCCAGTGATTGCTAATAATCGCGTCCAAGCTCTCGTCAGACGCCTGCGTAATGGCCGCTTGTGTGACAAGTGATGCGATAAAAAAAGCCGGCAAAAAGAGCCGGCTTAGGGGTAAGTAGTTCATCAGAGTTTCCGCAGTCGAGTGAGGCGCGATGTTAGTCTCGACCCAGTATGGATCGAGCGACTAGTTCGCGCATGATTTCAGATGTACCGCCATAAATCGTCTGGATTCTGGCATCGACATAGAAGCGAGATATCGGGTATTCCGTGGTGTAACCGTAACCTCCAAAAAGCTGAAGGCACTGATCGGCCACGTCACACTGCATTTCACAGCTAGCCAGTTTCAGCATGGCGGCCTCATCGGTAGTGAGCTCGTCAGTCGCATATTTAAGCGCGCACTGCTCGTAAAATGCCCGATTAACCGCCACTTGGGTTTTGACATCGGCCAGCTTAAAGCGAGTGTTTTGGAATTGACCGACTTTCTGTCCAAACGCCTCGCGTTCTTTAACGTATTCGATCGTGATATCCAGTGCGCCCTCTGAGGCGGCAACGGCTTGGGCTGCAATGCCAAGGCGCTCACGGGGCAGCTCATCCATTAGAATAGCAAAGCCCTTGTTCTCTTCACCAAGTAGCGCTTCCGCAGGCAGACGAACATCCGTGAAGAACAGTAGGGCTGTGTCCGACGCATGCTGGCCGATCTTGTCAATTTTTCTCGATTTCTCAAAGCCCGGCGCATGCGCGTCAACGAGGAATAATGATGTGCCTTTTGCACCCTTGCCCGGGTCAGTAATCGCCGCGACGATAACGAGATCAGCGTGAATGCCGTTTGTGATGAATATCTTTGAGCCATTTAGGACCCATTCATCACCGTCGCGGACCGCGTTGGTTCTGATGCCCTGCACGTTAGAACCTGCACCTGGCTCGGTCATGGCAAGCGCACCGACGACATCACCTGTGACCATGCGCGGCAACCAGTGCGCTTTTTGCGCCTCTGTGCCGTGTCTGCTCAGATAGGGCGCAACGATGTTGGAGTGAATTCCGTAGCCCGATGCAAACCCACCAAATCCCATTCGAGACAACTCTTCGATCATGGCGAGGGTGACGTGAGGCGTCGCTCCAGCACCGCCGTATGTCTCATCGACATCAGGGCAGAGAAGCCCCGCGGCACCAAGGGTGTTCCACAATTGGCGAGGGACCATGTGGTCTTGTTCCCACTCTTCGTAGAACGGCGTTATCTCCTTGTCAAAGGCGCGGCGCGCCATGTCGCGAAATAAGGTGAGTTCGTCTAAGTCTACTGCTTGATTCACGTTTGAAGCCTCAGTATGTTGGTTTGTCTTAGTATGAATTAAAGCGGCGCGTCGCACCAACTCGAGATAATAATGACAGCCATTCATCACGCCACTCCATCGTCTGAACACGTTCAGGCTGTGTCACCTTGGTTAACGCAGGAGGCTTTTTTGACGGCACTGCGTGATGTCCACGATTGCGGCTATGCGGTGATCAACAATGTGATGAATGAGAGCGAGGTCGAGGCGTATCGCAAGGTGTTGCATGCGCACATGGATAAGTCCCCTACAGGGCGTAATGTCTTCGAGGGCACAAGGAGTCATAGGCTTTACGCATTGCTAGCGAAATCGCCCATGTTTGCTGACATGATTCAGCATCCATTGGCAATGGCGTTCGCCGAGCACTTCCTCGGACCAAGCTGTCTTTTATCGGCTTGCCTCTCAATCAACTTGCACCCGGGTGAAACGGAACAGCCTTGGCATACCGACGCCAGCCACATTTCGATACCTCAGCCA
>NZIJ01000030.1 GCA_002689915.1 Halieaceae bacterium
TACTACGGCGCGTGGACATCGACTAGCAATGGCTACAGCGTAGGCTCAACGACAATGATTGATGTACAGCTTGCTTATCAGGTAACTGAAGAGCTTGAGCTCACCTTCGGTGTGGATAACCTCTTTGATGAGTATCCTGATCGCAACCCAGGTGCAGGCGGTGTAGGCCAGCTTTACCCAGAAGATAGCCCGTTCGGCTTTAACGGTGGTGGCTGGTATGTACAAGGTCGTTACAACTTCTAAGTGAGTTGAACCTCTAAGAGAAAACCCGCCATTAGGCGGGTTTTTTTTGTGCCTAAAACAAGGTCAAGGAGCTTCATAAACGATCTCACCTGAAACAATGGTCATCGCAACATTGGTGGAGAGAATGTCTGACTCCTCGACGGTCATAATGTCGCGGTCAAGTACGGTTATATCGGCCTGTTTACCGACCTCAATGGAGCCAAGTTGGTCTTCCTCAAATCCTGCGAAGGCATTCCACAAAGTCATCGATTTCAGTGTCTCCTCGCGGGTCATGCGCTGATTTAACTCAAAACCACCCTCTGGCGTACCTTTGAGGGTCTTTCTTGCCACCGCTGCGTAGAAATTCGCTAATGGATTTATTGGTTCAACAGGTACGTCAGTGCCGTTTGCGAGGTGGACACCTGCGTTTAAAAGATCACGCCATATGTACGCCCCCGTTTCAATCCGCTCTTGACCCAGTCGGTCAATGGCCCAAGGTCTGTCAGAACTCATATGTATGGTTTGAATAGATGCAATGACACCCAAGTCAGCAAAGCGGTTAATGTCTGAGCGAATTAAATGTTGAGAATGCTCGATTCGAGCTCGATGGTCGTAAGGCGCCAGCTGCGCGGCCTCAATGGCATCTAATACGACGGTATTTGCCTTGTCGCCAATAGCGTGTGTGTTGATTTGCCAGCCGTACTTAACCGACCGCTTCATTATGTCGATTAAGCGATCTTCGTCGAAAGTTTGCACGCCCGAGGTGCCTGGATCGTCGGTATACGGCGCATGAAGCCAGGCCGTGCGAGATCCGAGAGCGCCGTCCATCACGGCTTTGAAGGAGCGGATGGTCAAACGAGAGTCGTCTTTGGCAATCAAGGGTGCTCTGGCGAGCCAATAGTCCGAGAGTGCTTCATCTTGCGCACTCACCATGGTGTATACCCGAAGCTTTAGGTCCCCGGAGTCATTGAGCATTTGCTGCGCTTTGATATCGGTTTTACCCGCGCCAGCGTCATGGAAGTTGGTGATTCCCCAGCGAAATGCGTGACGTTGGGCGGCCAAGATGGCGGCCTTGGCGGAATCAACCGATAGCGCGATGAGGGGGTAGGCAAGGTCAATCGCATTTTCGTGCAGGATGCCCGTAGGGTTTCCTCTTGCATCCTTTACGATCACTCCCCCCTCGGGTGGCGTCGTGGTAAAGCTAAGGTTGATCTCGTCCATCGCAGCTTGATTGATGAGCGCCGAGTGTCCATTTGCATGCCCCAAAAATACCGGGTTATTGGGACTTACCTCAGAAAGGGACCGGTGGGTGGGAAAGCCATCGACGGTTATTTTAGGTTGTGATTGCCACTTGCTTTGATGCCAGCCNCGTCCCTTGATCACCTGTCCGGGNGCTGCTTTGGCAGCTGCATCGGCAACCATACCGACAATGGTTTGGTAGCTGTCTANGCCATTGAGGTCGAGGTTGGTNATAGATTCGCCCANGCTGGATAAATGACCATGGCTTTCAATGAAACCGGGGTAGGCGATTCGCGAATCAAGTTCTATCTCCTTNACCNGCNCGCTTGCAGCCAGGCGGGCNCCCTCTAGAGAACCCACGTAGCTAAAGCGGCCATTAGAGACAACCACGGCCTCNACGATAGGCGAGTCGTCGTTGGCNGTGTAAATCGTGCCCGTGATCAGCAGATCGNCGGCGANACTCGCGNTNGANAGNGCGGTCATGGAAAGGGTGGTNANAANTGCAGTGAGCNTTCGCTGCAGAGATGTGCNCATTGTCTATGGCCTCAAAGTTAATNTCTGTTCGGAGNTGCCCAGTGTAGAGCGAAANGTANGTCAGTCGAATCCGCAAAGGACTAAGNGNGAAGNCAGCCANGNCTTGCTTTGTCGACTCATGAGGGAAGGGCAGGGTCTTGGTGCCGTCGGGTAGCGNCTTCGCGCGCCCTCGNTCAAAGCGTTTAGTAAAGTTTCCATCCGNTNTCTTCNAAAGCATCTAAGTGCTTGGNTTCTGGAAAACTGTAGTAATGGCCGTCGGGNAGGTTCTTTTTTTGTCGCTTTGCGAGCGACTCGATATCACCNAGGGCCCTGACTATCTGCTCGACACCCGGCTCATAGAGCGCGCGGACTTGCTGGCTGTANGTGAGTCCGTGTCGAACGGGCTGTGTGCAACGCGAAATTATCTCGCCAGAGTCTATTTTATTGTCAGTGATCCAATGGAGCGTTGTTCCCAATTCTGACGCGCCATTAAGTAATGACCAAAAGCTCGCCATGACACCTTTGTAGTCAGGAAGCAGTCCCGAGTGGAGGTTAATGACACCCAATCGAGNAATTGAAATTGTAGNNGCCTGAAAAATTTGTCCGAAACGAATACTGACCACCAGATCGGGTTNAAAGTCAGTGAGNTTTTCAGCGTCAANGCCGTTTATNTCNGTTATAGCNTNTTCAANACTGTTAGCAGATTNAGCGAGCTNTNCGAAGGAGNTTCCNGGNANCGTATCAAATGATTTCTCAAATTCCGCTANCTTTTGCAGTCGANNATCACGCTCGACCTTCGTGCCAACNTGCTCAGAATAAAAAAATCCAAGTNNGTGCTCACTTAGTNTTAACGTTAATAAATTAAGNGCTAGGTGGGCGTAAATATCGCGGTTATAGAANAGAGCGATGCGCACGATNGATCCTCNTTTATGTCAGNTGCGANCATACCTGTTAGATTATAGCGCTGTGATTGCGGNCCGCNTGCCNGCGTGTCATATCGCACTATTTTCCAGCTTATTTAGGTTCGTCACATATGTCGCAGACANGNGGTTANTCGGTCAATGTTGCCACGGCTGTGGTGATTGCCAATATGGTCGGGACCGGNGTCTTTACCTCGTTGGGGTTCCAGTTGTTAGCCATCGAATCAACGGGCGCTATTATGTGGCTATGGGTNCTCGGTGGTCTCTGCGCATTGTGCGGCGCNCTTTGTTACGCNGAGCTTGGCGCACACCACGTCGGCTCGGGCGGCGAATACCATTTCTTATCGGAGCTGATTCNCCCCTACGCAGGTTTNCTCTCTGGCGGTGTGTCAGCCACNGTCGGNTTTGCGGCGCCNATTGCTCTGGCGGCACTCACTTTCGGTGCGTATTTGGCGACTGCCTTTCCCGAAGCGCCACCGAAAGTAACGGCGAGNCTGCTGATTCTCNCAATGGTGNCNCTCCATATTCGGACNTACCGTGAAAGTTCTCGGGGTCAGGTTCTGCTCACCNTGCTCAAGCTNGCTTTGATTNTTCTTTTTATTGCNACAGCGTGGCTCGTTGGGAGTCAATATCCGCAGCAGCTACCCTTGGNCTCACTTCTGGATGTANGCGAAGTNGCAACCGGNGCGGGCGCNGTGGCACTTATCTANGTCACTTACGCCTACTCGGGGTGGAACGCNGCAACCTATATTTTGGGTGAGNTGGAGGAGCCGCAACGCGACTTACCTCGAGCGCTTGTNGTGGGCTGNNCGGTGGTNACTCTCGTTTATGTNATGTTAAACACGGTTTTCTTAACATCGGCACCGCTGGGTGACNTATCAGGAGAGGTCGAGNTTGCCTACATAGTCGCAGGTGAGGTGCTGGGTTCAGGGGGAGCNTTCGTNGTCTCTCTNCTGCTCTCNGGNATNTTGATATCAACCGTNAGCGCCATGGTTATGGCNGGCCCTCGNGCGCTGCAGCGGTTGGGNGAGGATTACCGTGGANTACGTTGGTTAGGCGCTATCAATTCTCATGGCTTACCNCGCAACGCNATTGTATTGATGGGTNTTGTGGCNCTTATTTTTCTTTGGACATCGACCTTCGAGCAAATACTGCTGTTTGCCGGACTCGTTATGGCCACGAATACGCTTTTCACCGTGATGGCTTTATTTATTAGTCGNGCCCGTCGCCACGACGACNCTAAATCCGTATTCACGATTCCCTTTTACCCTCTCCCCGCAATTATATTCTTGACGATTACAGGCTGGACTGTGCTTTACACGGCGGTTCAATACCCTATTCAGCTCGCTTTAACGCTCGCCTTGATCGCTCTCGGCTACCCTTTCTTTCGGCTTCTCGAGCGCCAGCGGGGTAATTAAGCAACGGGCCTATGCCCGGCGGCTATCATCGCTTGTCTGCGGGTCACAAGAACGAGCGTGTTGTTATTTTCGTCTTCGCCCATTCCTGTTTTAAGTATTAACGCTGGTCCACCACTGCGATGTTAGTGTAGCTTTAAGTCACGAACGCGGCTCATTGAGCGTTCACCGCAAAACATAATTCAAATAGTGGTAACCAATGACAGATACTAATTCAGCGGAGCAATCCGTAACCAACCCGTACGGCTCAACGAAAGCTGCCTATTACGCGCTCGGTATCCTTACCCTCGTTTACAGCATCAACTTTATCGACCGGCAACTTCTGTCGATCCTGCAAGAGTCGATTAAAGCCGACTTAATGTTGAGCGATGCGCAGCTTGGTCTGCTCACTGGTTTTGCATTTGCTCTCTTTTACACATTTGCCGGTCTCCCCATCGCGAGCTTGGCCGATCGTAGCAATCGCCGAAACATCGTGGCGATCTCACTTACGATTTGGAGTGGTATGACCGCGCTAAGCGGTCTCGCTCAAAATTATTGGCAGTTACTGCTTGCACGCGTAGGTGTGGGCATTGGCGAGGCTGGCGGCAGTCCGCCGTCGCACTCAATGATTTCCGATATGTTTCCGCCAGATAAGCGAGCCAGTGCCATCGGTTTCTATTCAACCGGAATCAGTATTGGCATTCTTTTTGGTTTCCTTTTTGGAGGCTGGCTCAATGAGTTTTTTGGCTGGCGAATCGCCTTTTTCGTGGTGGGGGTTCCGGGTGTCATTCTTGCTGCAATCCTTTATTTGACGGTACCCGAACCCATTCGTGGGCTTACAGAAAATCGTGTAACCAGCGGTGACAACCCGACAATGCTGGCAGTTTTTAAGCTGCTCGTAAGCCGTCCTTCCTTCATCTTTATGGCACTGGGCGCTGCGATGAACGCCTTCGCGGGCTATAGCACGGCAAACTGGGTGGCGTCTTTCATGATCCGCACGCACGAGATGCCGACCGGAGAGCTCGGTACATGGTTGGCACTGATTATTGGCGTGGGTGGTGCGATAGGTGTTTTTGGTTCTGGGGTCTTGGCAGACAAGTTAGGCAAGGATGACAAGCGTTGGTATATGTGGGTGGCGGTTTGTGCCTGCGCGATTTCTGTACCGTTACAAATTAGCACGTTCTGGGTAGACGGTCCTTACACGGCACTTTTATGTATGGTGATTCCGTCGGTCCTGGCCAACGCTTACCTTGGCGCAACGATTGCCTCTGTTCATGGCATGGTGGGGCTTAAGATGCGTGCGGTTTCGTCAGCATTATTGTTCTTCATTCTTAATATTATTGGGCTCGGTATGGGACCTACCACCGTTGGTTTGGTGAGCGATTTAATGGTCGATCAACACGGTACGGACTCCCTGCGTTACGCCATGATGTATATCGTTCCAACCGCTATGTTTATTTCGGGCGTTCTTTATATGATTGCCTCACGCTTTATCCGTGAAGATCTATCGAAGGCACCGGACTAAGATTGGTTTGAAATTGAAAAGCCCGCTATTGCGGGCTTTTTTCACTCAGCGGAGCTAACAATCCGGGTTGATACAGCGTTCGCTTGAATATCTTCCAACGTGTAGCGAATCGGACGCCAAGCTTTTTGTGCGTATAACTGAGTCTGATCGTCAAAGTGCGGAGAATTGGGATCGCCCGATTGAGAGTAAGACAGTAGCGCTTCGGCTTTTGGACCGTCATCACCCCAGCCCAAGGTCATGATAAAGCTAGAGCCATGAACCACGTTGTAGCCCGTCTCGGACAAACTGTTGCTGCCCGCAATGAAGTTTTCACTGCCCGTAAAGATAGGCGTTTCCGTCGGGTTATTGCCTGGCGAATTTGATACTTGGAGGTTGGCAATACCCTCGTATCGATTGCCGCCATGTAAAGGGTACTGACGGTCAAGTCGGTGCCCAATTTGCAAATTCCCCAGGGCGGTGTCGAGTGCAATGCCTTCGCCGCCTAACAGTACGACTGCCTGCGCTAGTGTATCCAAGGCTTGGTCTGAGTCAGCAAGCCCGTAGGGCGTGGTGGCAGGCGCCGCTGGGTTAAAACCGTTTTTAAATAAAGATGATCCCAAATAGGTTTCATCGTAGGGGTAGCGAGTGATCCACTCTCGGAACAATACCGCTCCACGTGATTCACTGTTGAACTGTCGATCCCAGTTATCAAGCACGTTGCAAGCAGTGAGGAGATCTACGGTGGTTCCGTCCACATCCCGAACTGGGTCAGCGCGACAGGCGTCAAGCAGCTCAGGGAGAAGCATCGCCGCGGTGAGGCTATCGTTGCTGAATAGGGCTTTTTGCATTTCGGCCCGGCTGAATTTTCCATCATCACCCGCGTAACCATAGTCGCTGTCAGATCGCAGCAAAGCGATATTCATTCGCGTGCGAACACTGCGTGGCGTCATCGTGGGGCCGTAGAGAGGGGACAGGGACGCTGCCGGTTTATCAGGGTCGCTAAGCCAGTAGCTGTCGTTTGAATTAAAAACATACTGTTCGCTTTCGATAAGAGGGCGTCGCTCGAAGGGTTCCGTATTAGGGACGGGCGAGTCTGTTTCAAGCCACTCGTTCACCGCTTTACTACCGTCTAAGATGACCAGGCCCTTTGACAGGAAAAGGTATTGCAACTTAGGAACCGCTTTTAGGGTGTTGTGCCAAGTGGCGATCGCCTCTTCGCTGAGCGCCCCGACATTGGAGTTATCGATGTAAACCGCGCGGCCATCCTTGGAGGCAGCAATCGTATTTACCCACGGCATTGCGTTATGTTGACGGTGGGCATCGATGAACGCATCCATGCTCTGCGCACTTCCCATAGCCTGCCACTGCGCGAAGGTGTGAATGTTCTCAGCATTCGCGTCTCGCACGGCGAAGGCGGTCATTGGGTTATCGCTGAGTCCAGGAAGCGCCATCATCGGGCCGTGATGCGAGAAGTAGACGGTATGTGCCTTCTCTACAAGCCCCTGCTCTGTCTTGATGGCGATGTTGACCTCGGCAGATGTCAGATCACGCCACTCATTTTCGAAGCGGTACTGATTCGGGTTTTCGGGGTTTAGGGTGAGTTGGTAAACGACAGTGCGTTTGGAATTCGACACCGTATGAGACCAACCCAGCGCCTCGTTAAAGCCAACCGCGACACCCGGCGCTCCAATAAGTCCCGCGCCGTAGGCGTTATAGACACCAGGAATTGTGAGGTGCTTTTCCCAGAATCTCGCGATGCCATACCAAGGGTAGTGAGGGTTAGCCAGCAGAAGGCCTTTACCATTTTCAGAGCGCTCTGCCGCAATTGCCCAAGCGTTAGAACCCATATCACGCAGTTTCATGTCGGTGAGTGTGTTGGACAGGCTGGGTGCTGAGCGCAGAGCGGCTATGTGTATATCTCTCGTGTCGGGTTCGCTGGGCGGGGGCGACTGAAAAGAGAGTGTCTTTGCAGGTGGCGCTGCAGCAACGATGGCGCCTGCGATGCGAGGCAGGGTGTGGACCAAAGTCACATACTGCGCCATGAACTCATTCGCTGTGACAGGCCTCACCCAGTCGGCTTGATCACACCAAGAGCCGTAATTCCCTTGCTGCTCAGTGACATACTGGTTAAAGCCGGCCGTGTAACCCTCTATCCATTGCCGAATATTGGGTGCCTGTTGGTTTAGCGCCGTCTCAGCTTTCTCTGATATTCCAAGGGCTTTAACTACGATATCGCGACTTGCGTTGCGGTTTCTTGGCCCTGGACCAAATGCGGCGGCACTTTCGCCGCGCGCCTGCACGAGCGCTAGCGCCATATTACAGAGCTGATCCTCAGCGGCGGTGTAGGCCTCGCCGAAGCCTAAGGACCCCCACGAGTCAGCGGTGATGTGCGGTATGCCAAACTCGGTTTTTGTGACGGTTGCTGTGTACTTGGGTATTGGTAAAGCGCTTCCTTGCTCTTTGCAGGCTACCAACGAAAGGACGCTACCCACTGCTAAGGCGCCGACAACGCGTCTCACCATCGGCTTTGATAAAACTGAACTCATGAAACCGGCCTGCTGAATTATTTTATGTGCTCGCTAGTTAACCTAAAAAACGCCGGTCCTACCAGTCAAAGGCTATCTGGACATAAGGGAGTGTCGTGTTTGAGTGCAGACTTGTGGCAACACATAGCCAGTAACCGTCGGAGACGCGACGACGCGACCGTAATACTCGGGTGTTATGAACCATAGGCACCTCTAAATGAGTCATTGCGCCCTCCGACCGGGACGCTAAGTGGCTAAGATGAGGTGACTGAGGTTACGAAGTTGCTGAGATTAAGTGGCTGAAATAGAGAAGCTAACGGTCCCAAGGTGGCCATAGTGCACGTCATAATTTCCAGGCTCAGCAGGGAGTGCTGATCCGTTTGTACCGGCAAGGAGAATGCCGTTCTGAGGGAGCGTAAACCCTAGCGATTTGGCTTTCCCGATGCACCACTCATGCGCCGTTACAGGCCCGCCGAGTGATTCCAGTGGCGTGGTTTTGAGTAAGGTCTCGCCGTCGCGTGTTGCCACAATTTCAAGGTTTCCCAATGCGTCAAAATCAAAGTCTTCCCAGGCAGTCATCTCACCTTTCATAAATTTGTCAGCCCCTAAATTGCAGAGGGTAAGGTTGCCCGGTGTCATATCCTCGGGTCTTGCAAACTTCACACGGACAAACTCTACGGCCGGGCCAACAGCAATCGGGCGCCCATCGGCTTGGTAAGTGACGCACATTTCACACTCGATTAGTCGATGTGGCGAGAAAGGCATGGCATCGCCTGGCCGGATTTCGCAAGAGTCATAAAGCAGGCCCAGGAGGGGTTCCTCTAGAGAAAAGAGTTGCTGTAAGTCGACGTTGGTTAGACCCGCTTTCAGGCCCACGTGAGGGTGGCTCGAAACGCGTTCAGTAAGTTTGGGTAGTAGGCGATAAGCGTCATCTAAGGTGACGCCAGGCGGGAATTCCGGGAGCGTGGCGTTGTCTCTGATAGCGTGGGCAAGGCGTTCTAGAAATGCATCCGTCGTCATTAGTTTTATCCCTTGCTTACCACTTTGTATCCGCAATCGTTACGCGGTGAAGCAAGCGGTCATAGCCATCAAATCCGCCAGTTGCGCAGTGCAGTAACGAGCGGTTATCCCAGATGACCAACATGTCCTTCTCCCATTTATGTCGGTACTGAAATTTCTCTTGCGTTTGATGAGCGTAAAGCTCCATGGCGAGTGCTTGTGACGCCTCAAGGGACATGTCTTGAAAACTTTGAATATAGGCTGCCGACGAAAATAGAGCCTTGGTGCCTGTTTCATGATGCGTTCGCACCATGGGGTGGGGGCAGGTTTCACGTGCCTTTTCGCTGGGCTTGATCTGCATACTGCGCCCACTGGCTTGATCGTTATCTCCGTAGGCGCCGTCTGGCGCATAACCGAGTGCCGCAGAATGTATAGCCGTCAGGCCCTTAACTTTCTCGCGTAGCGCGTCAGGCATGTCCTCGTAAGCTTTCACTTGGTCTGCAAATAATGTGTCTCCACCATGCGGTGGAATCGTGATGCCAAACAATGCAGTACCCGCTGGCGGTATTTGCATGAAACTCCAGTCAGTGTGGAAAATTTCGGCAAAGATCGGTGTTTTCTCATCTGCGTCACGTTGGATCGCACATATATTGGGGTAGCCATCGATGTGCCCGAAAAAGGGGTCCTCACCGACTTCGCCAAAATAGTTTGCTACCCGCTCGAGATCTTCAGGCGCCAGTGACTGATTAGGGAGCGCAATGACCTTGTGCTCGAGCCATAGCTGTCTGAGCTCTTCAATCTGAGACGCGTTAAGGTCTTGCGTTAGGTCGATGCCCTCAATGCGAGCACCGCAGGCTTGCCCAGAGGGTGTTACGGTCAGCGTCATATCACTTCTCCTATTATTATTGTTAGTGATGCATCAGATCTCACGGTGCATGATTCCACCATGCTAAATCTGAATAGGCGCGCAGGTCGAGCTCGTGTGTCCAAGCGGATCGGTGCTGATGCGCAATGTGGAAATAGGTTTCCGCCATCTCGGTGGGTAAGAGCAGTCCGTCGTGTTCCTTCCCTCGGGTTTCACGCAGTTTTTCAAACATTTCAGCACCTAACATCTTGCCCAGTGTGTCGGGGGCGTCCACTGCACCATCAACGATGATATGGGCAACATGTATGCCCTTAGATGCGTATTCTGCGTTCAACGATTGGCAGAGCATTCGTCTACCGCCCATGGCGGCGGCATGAGAATGCTGACCTGCATTTCCTCGCACGGCTGCTGTGGCTGATGTGACTAGGATGGTGCCCTTGCCGCGCGCTTCCATCGCCGGGATGACCGCTTTGGCGAGTCGAAATAGACCCATACAGGCCATTTGCCATCCAAGTTCAAAGGTTTTGAGGGCGGTTCCCTCGAGTGATCGATTGCCGATTTGCGCACCAAGGTTAAACAGTACCACTTCAATTTGGCCAATTTGCTCGACTTCTTCGACCAATTTCTCGATGGCGCCAGCCTCAACGGCATTGAGCAGGTGCCCGGAAGCTGAGCCACCATTTGACTCAATGCCATCGACTAGATTTTGCAGGCCATCAGCATCACTTCGGCGACAAAGCGCTGCATGGTAGCCATTCGCCGCAAACTTTGCGCCGACCGAACCACCAATACCGGCCCCCGCTCCGATAATTAGGCACACTTTCTTCATAACCAAGTTCTCCCAAGCTGAAGGACCCCCTCTTTAGGTGGTCTTTCTCAATAACTGACGCTTTACCCCTGTTACTGTATCCCCTTTTTCAGAGCAAGATAGGCCCGTGCTATTCGGCCATGGGTCCACGGCCTGCGATCACGCGCTTGTGTTTGAACTGGCAAGCTCTCGCACTCACAGGTCAACGCATCCCCTCTGTCATTCAAAACCAAAAGCCTGAGGCGGCGTTGCGGGCGGCGTTACAGCCGTGCAGGTGCCCGTCGATGACCACCCAGCCCTTGCGCTTTTACCGCTTCGATAATGCCGTCAACATCACTCAGGTCCGATACGAGGTTCCCTAACGTGAGCGTTTTCGTCTTGTAATTGACGATGATAGGAACCACTGGCGCCGATGCTGCTTTGGCGATTCGCGCGAAGCCCGCTTTGAGGCTCCCATCGCTGTTACGTGTGCCTTCCGGCGCAATACCAAGGATCAAAGACGATCGCGAGTTGAATTCATGCGTCATTTTTTCCACCAATCCGTGTGCGGATCGACGATCAACGGGAATACCTCCAACCGCTCTGAAGAAAAGGCCCTGAGGGAACTTAAACAGGGTGTGTTTCGCCATGAAGTTGATCTTAAGCCCCCAGCCCCAAATGACCGATAGCGCCAAAATGAAATCGAAGTTGGAGCTGTGGGGCAGGGCCACTATGACTAATTTTGATTCATTCGGAAGGTTGCCAACCAGCTTCCACCCCGTGAGCTTAAAGACTGTTCGCCCAATTAGCGCTCTAATCGGTTGGATTCGCTGTGGAATAGCATTGCCGAGATGTGGCCATTTCATAGTGCAGATATCGTTTGAGTTATGCCCGCAGTATTAGCACTTTTTGAGTGGCTGGGAAGCAAATTCTTTTTGGGATTGGGCTGTCACGCTATCCATGATCTACTAACCAAAGCGTTGGGTTCGCATCCCACAGAACATAACAACAAGAATGGAGTGAGGCATGAAAACAGCATTTATTACGGGCGCTGCGCAGGGTATTGGGCTCGCCATAGCCCGCCAATTTGCGCGTGAGGGTTATCAAGTTGGTTTATTTGATGTCAACGCAGCGCGTTGCGAAGAGTTACTGTCGCACCCCGAGTTTAAACACGCAGTCGCGGGCTTTTGCGACGTTCGCGATAGCGCGTCGATTAACGAGGCCTTGTCCACCTTCACACAGGCGACAGGAGGCCAGTTACATGTGCTTGTAAACAACGCAGGTGTTTTATCTGGTGGGGAGATCATGACCCACTCCGAGAGCCAGATTCGTGCGATGGTCGATGTCAATGTAACGGGATTGACGATGGTCTCCTGTGCGGCGCATCCGCTACTCAAAGCGACGGAGGGTGCCATGGTGATTAATCTTTGCTCGGCCTCAAGCATTCACGGCATTCCATTATTGGCGGTCTACAGTGCGACTAAATTCTATGTAGACGGACTTACGCAGGCGCTCAATCTTGAGTGGGAAGACGACGATATTTATGTGACTTGCATTAAGCCGCCTGTCATAGACACTGAAATGGGTCGCTCTTTGGATCCTCGCCACATTGAAAATATGACGTGGGAAATGAAACCCGACGCTGTGGCCACTGCTGTGTACGGGCTAACGCAGCGCCGTGCGCTCCACCACGTCCTGGGCTCATCAACCCGCACTTGGCACCGGGTAAGTCGATTATTTGGCATGGGCGTGAGTCGGTGGTTTACGCAGCGAATTGTGGGCTAAGGCAGTTCAGCTCGCTCGACTAAGCAGCTCAGCGAGCGATGAGGCAAGTGTCTCGCAAGCGTCCTCGGCAGCTTTGCTCACTCGGCCAAACATCAAATAACTGTGCGTGAGGCTGTCAAAACAGTAATGCTTAACCTCGTTTCCAGACGCCATTAGTCGCTGCGCGAATGCATTGCCTTGATCCCTAATCGGGTCGAAGCCTGCGGTGCCTATGATGGTGGGCGGGAAGTTGCTGAGATCGTCGACGAGCAGAGGGTTGGCCAATGGGCTGTCTTTCTCTCGGTCATTTGGGAAGACCTGCTCGTTGAAGAATTCCATGGTGGCTGCAGTGAGAGGGAAAGCGTTTGCACAGCTACTTAGAGAGGGTTGGTCCTCGTCATTGGTGGTGACCCACGGATAGGCGAGGCAGAGGGCTACAGGTTGTACACCGCCTTGATCGCGCAAGGTAATCGCCAAACTACTACTGATCAGCCCGCCAGCACTATCGCCAGCGAGTGCCACTCGCGAAGGATCAATATTCATATCTGCTGCGTTGGCGTGTACGTGATCCCACAGGGCCTGCGCATCCTCGATCGGTGACGGAAAGCGGTGCTCGGGGCATAGACGGTATTCGAGAGAGATAACAACGGCCTCGCAACGAGCGGCCAGGAGCGAGCAAAAATGATCATCGGTAAGATGATCCATGATCACGAGTCCGCCTTGGTGGAAAAAGAGCACAGCGGGGAGCTCTCCCGAGACGGCGGCTGGACGGTAGATGCGTGCGTTCAACGTATTGCCTCTTAGCGCTAGGGCGGTATCGAGTGTCGTCACGCCATCAGCGATCGGTAGATTAAGGCTGTTATAGGCACTCGCCGCTTGCCTGAGGGCGTTAACGGTCATGGGTGCACGAGTGCTGCTCGCACCGCGTGCAGCGAGCTTGGCCATCATATGCATATTGAGGTCTAGCGTACGACCGTCGATGCGGCTTGGCTTTCCTGAGAGGAGCCGAAGAACGGGCTTCGGCGTTCCCCGAAGTAGGTCGATGATGGCAAGCTGCAGATTCATACCGGAGTCCTTATTATTGTTTCCCCACGTCGCCAGTTTAGACGTTTATTCTACGGACGTATCGCGGAATTGCCTTGCCGAGCTGTTAACGACACTATGGACCGCCAGCAGGCAGTAGAGCGTAAATAACTGCCGACATAAGAGAGCAATACCGATTTCGGGATCGTTGCTCTAAACGGTTTAAGAGGTGAGTGGATCATGAACGTTGATGCGGCGGGAGCCGGTTTCCAAGAAGAAAAGCTGGCGAGGATTGGCGACCACCTCAGAGAAAATTACGTTGAGCCCGGCAAGATTCCCGGTTGTCAGGTTTTGGTGTCGCGTCATGGTATACCGGCCTATTTTGAGTCGATGGGTCTTATGGACCGAGAGCGCGGTAAGGCGATGCGCGACGACACTATTTTTCGTATCTATTCGATGACTAAGCCGATTACTTCGGTGGCCCTAATGATGCTGTGGGAGGAGGGGCGCTTCCAACTCACAGACCCAATCCACCGATTTATTCCATCTTGGCGCGATCAGTGTGTTTGGCAAGAGGGCGCCGGTGACGAAATGGTGACCCGTCCGCCCTTAGCGCCTCCGACAATGCAGCACATTCTCAGCCACACGGCGGGCCTGACTTATGGGGGGCTGTTGCCGGGCTTGGAGACCCCCGTAGATGAGGCTTACCAAGGGCTCGGTGTTGCAAGGGGCGAAGGTGAGACGCTACGCGAATTCGCCGATAAGCTTGGGCGCGTGCCCTTACTCTATGACCCAGGACAGCGCTGGTGCTACTCGCTGGCGACGGACGTTTGCGGAGCCTTGGTTGAAATTATCTCTGGCCAGCCTTTTGAGACTTTTTTGCAAGAGCGCATCTTGCAACCGCTCGGGATGGTCGATACCGGTTTTAGGGTGAGCGATGAGCAGGTGGATCGTTTTGCCGCGTGCTACATGAGACTGCCGGATAAAAGACTGATCTTGGAGGACGACCCGGAGACCAGCCACTACCGCCACAAGCGTAATTTCTTTTCTGGTGGCGGAGGTTTAGTGGGTACTACAACGGACTACATGGCTTTCTGCGAGATGTTACGGCAGGGAGGGCAGCACAACGGTTATCAACTTCTTGGGCGACGAACGTTGGAGCTGATGACCGCGAATCACTTATTAGGCGGACAATCTCTTGCGCAAATGGCCTTGGGTGCTTTCTCTGAAACAGCAAACGCAGGTGTTGGGTTTGGCTTGGGCTTTGCATCGACCCTCGATGAAGTGGCATCAGCGAGCGTGGGTGCGGGCGATTTCTATTGGGGTGGCCGTGCTTCTACCCTTTTCTGGGTCGATCCCGAGGAGGATTTACAGGTTATCTTCATGACCCAGCTCATACCGTCATCGACCTTTAATTTTAGGGGGCAGCTCAAAAACATCGTTTACGGCGCGTTGAAATAAGTGCACAGTCTGCTCACCGGTAAACGCTTTACGAGCCGGTTCTCGATAAAAATGCATAAAAATAGACACGTTTAATAAAACGTCATGGGAGATCAGAGACTATGGAAGCAGCACAATTAAGCGCTTTGTCGCTTTGGCTAGGCCTGAATATTTTACTCACACTGGTATTAGCGGTGAACGTGACGCGCAATCGCTTCAAAGCCATGGGAGACTCGGGTGATCCTGATACGTTGCAAAAGGCGGTCCGAGCACACGGCAATAATATCGAATACGTACCCTTTATCTTACTGGGCCTTGGCTTATTGGCGATGACGGGAGCATCAGCTCAAACCCTCAATATCCTTGGCGGTACATTATTCGCCGCACGGGTTTTGCACGCCTACGGCATCCAGCAAGCAAAAGTGCCCAATCCGATCGGTGTGGTGGGTAATGTCACGACTTGGCTGGTCATGCTTTGCGTGGCAGCAAAGCTCATTATGGCCGGNATGTAGNTTCAATAGTTTCNCGAACTGGCCGAAATATGAGGTCAGNACTGGGGGGNAAAAATAGTTTTAGGAGAGGGAGCGATGCTCCCTTTTTTTTGTGCCCCCANAGTGGCTTGAGCCAGTTGTTCTGATGTTAAATGAACATGCCGACACGTCTTTCGCGTCGAATAGGACCTCTTTTGAGATAAGCAATTACAAGATCTCGGCGTACCAGTTTCATACTATGTACTGATTTTTTTAGGGAACTGCTGTGGGTATTGCCTCCTCGTTTTTTCGCACCTCACTGTGTGCAAGCCTCGCTCTCACCTTGGCTTGTACGCCGCCCACTAATGGCTCGGATAACGGACCGACACCTGCGGAGATTCTGGGTAACCCAGATTATCAAGCGATGTCGTATGGCGGTTATAGAGGTAAAACCCGCGATGACGGACCGACTGTTGAGCAGTTGGTCGATGACATTCGCATTCTCAATGCCATGGGCATAAAACTACTGCGGACGTATAACACTTCGCAGTTTCCCCAGGCTGAGCGTTTGCTCGAAGCCATCAGAAGAGAGAAGCAGGCAGATCCGTCCTTCGAGATGTACGTGATGTTGGGAGCATGGATTGAGGCCAAAAACTCCTGGACTGATGCTGTCTGGGATGCAGATAACGATACCTGGATTGAGGGAACTGGGCCTGATCACACAGAGGGCAACTTACAGAATAATTCTCAAGAGATTGATACGGCGATTAGGCTCGCCAATGAGCACCCCGATATCGTAAAAGCGATTTCCGTCGGAAACGAGGCAATGGTGCAGTGGGCAGTCACTTACTTCGTCTACCCAAAGACAATATTAAAGTGGGTGAACTACCTTCAGGCGGCCAAAGCCAGCGGCGAACTCAAAGCCGACGTTTGGGTAACGAGTTCGGACAATTATGAGTCCTGGGGTGGTGGTAACCCGGTCTATCACACGGCTGATCTCACGCAACTTTTTGAGGCGGTCGATTTTGTATCAGTCCATACCTACCCCTTTCATGACTCCTTCTATAACCCGTCTTTTTGGGGCGTACTACCTAGCGAGGAGGCATTGCCATTTGATGAGATGACGGGTCTTACCATGGATCGCGCTATTGCCTACGCCAAGGGGCAGTATCAATCAGTACTCGATTACATGAGCCAGCTAGGCATTGATAAACCCGTCCACATAGGGGAGACCGGTTGGGCAAGCATCGATGGAACGGCCTACGGCGTAAAAGGTTCCAAAGCGGCTGACGAGTACAAGCAAAAAGCTTTTCACGATCGATTGCGTGCGTGGACTGACGAGGAAGGTATCTCGCTCTTCTTCTTCGAGGCATTTGATGAGCAGTGGAAAAATGCTGACAGCCCGGACCACTCTGAGAATCATTTCGGTCTTGTAACCCTGGATAACGAACTGAAATACGCGCTTTGGGAGGCGTTTGATGAAGGCCGTTTCGCTGAGCTGACCCGCAACGGTGCCCCTTTGAAGAAAAGTTTTTCGGGAGAGCTTGAGTCGCTTTTGGCCAGCGCAATGGTGCCGCCTTTCAAGAGCCAGATGGCTGTCCGCAGGATTGAGACCGTCAACAAGACCCGGGAGCCCGGGGAGGCTGTGACTGAGCAGCGTTTGGTCGTCGTTCATGACACGCTATCGGATGATTCGCCCGACATCACCTTTCCTAGTGCGATGCTTAAGCTCACGCCTTGGGAAGGCACGACAGCGATTGAATTGATGCCAGATGGGGTGGTTCGCATCGAAACGCGCGCGGGTGACTGGTGGGGTGCTAGCCTTGAGTTCGCAGCTGATGTTGGCGAGGACCTATCTGCGTTTAACCAGGGCACGTTGCACTTTGATATTCGAGGGAGCGATAACGTCAACTTTAGCCTAGGCTTCCAGACAGGTAATTTTTTGCGAGGCGATCAAGTCAATAATTTTGCTAATTTTGGACCGAGTAGCAACAGGCGAGTTTCGAGTGATTGGCAGGCGGTGGCGCTACCCATCTCGGAAATCAACAGCGGCACCGATATGACGGATGTTTCCAACTTGATTGCACTCTTGAGTCAAGATCGCGCGCCTGAGCGTGAGATTTTTCTTCGTAATATCTACTTTAGTCAGGAGTGATGGCTCGATAGTTGCGTTTTATCGATAGCTTGGTGATGACCGCTAATGCCGTGGTCATTGTATAGACGGCATAGATGGCGTCACCCTCGGTTAGCAGTTTTGCGCTAAAGGCCACGAAAAAATAAAGCATTAGAATGTTTATCCCGGTCGTGTGGAGACGCCGCCACGCGACAGGGCCCATCTGTTTGACACTCCAGTCATTAGAGGTGAGCGTGAGTGCAAGCAGCACCACATAGCCAAAACCCGCAACGGCGGTACTCGCGTCTACAGAAAACCCCTCCAGGCCCGTCAAATAGAGTGACAGCGCTGTTAAATGCGCGAAATGGGCTGTTGCAAAGCCTAACCCAACCTGTCGGCGGTGCCGCATTAAGTAAGTTGAAAGCGCGTTATTACTAACTCGCTTTAGCGTACTGGCGCTAAACGCAACGATGAGAAAAGCAAATGCGAGGTGTGCTGAGTACCGGGTCCACAAAAGTAGAAAGCCCGCTGGCTCGGCGCTTCTTAAGCTTGCATCGGCGGGTGCAAATAAAAAAGCGACAACAATAATGACCACCGAGAGCACTGCGCTTAATACCAAGATCATGGCAGTCCTCACAAAAAGCGGTTTATGAAAAAAACGTTCTTCAACATGCTTATTCCTGCAGGTCTTGTTGCCTGATCTTCATACGTCTATTGTTTGAGCATAAGCGTACCGCAGAGAGCGTCACCATGAAAAAAATATGTTTGATCGTTATCGCCACTGCGCTGGCAAGTTGTTCCTCTACACCCACCGAACAAGAAATTAATGCGGCCGACTTTGGCCGATCCATGACCGAGGCGGATTGTCTTGCCACTGCGACGCCGTTTATTACCGCCCGGATGGGTGACCCTCAGTCTGTTATTTTTGAGGATCTCAAATGCTATCGAGGGCTCGAGGGCGCGGTGCCCGTTGCTCGAGTGGGTGCCACGTACGGCTATCGTTTTACAGGCCAAGTGGACTCCAAAGGCATCATCGGTCGCTATTCGGGCATGACGCCTTTTTCAGGCATTGTAAAAGATGACGGTGATGGGCCGCGGGTGGTGCGCTATTGCATTACCAGCGGTACAACAGACTACCGATTTTGTATTCCCAGTCTCGTCGACTAAATAAATAGCCTGCGTGAGAGGCATCGCGTTAGGCGACTTGTGCTTTGTCCCCTGTCTGTCCTTCGCGCTTTTTGAATTAGGGCGCTTCCTTGAGCTCCGGTAGTCGAGAGCTTCTATCTTTTCTGCGGTAAGACTTCTTCCAGAGGCCCGTGGCGGCCTCTGTTTTGCCCCGTGCAGTCCAGTGAATAGGTAAAAATGCTACGACGAGCCAAAAAAATACGAAGTAATGTTGCAAATGCAAATGAGAATGATTAACATTACTCATCTTAAGTATTTTAGGTCCCTCTATGTTTTATCTTCGACCCTTGGCTGCGGCTGTTTTGATGTCCGCCTCCACCACCACGTTCTCTCAGGTGACCCCAGAGAGCGAACCCAATTCAATGGAAGAGGTGATCGTCGCGGGTCAGTTCTTGTATACAGATACCGTCAATGCCCTAAAGACGCCCACACCAATATTGGATGTCCCCCAGAGTCTTAGTCTCATGTCGGCTGCCGATATCCGAGAGCGCGGTTTCAACAGCATCGGTGAGGTGATTGCCTATATGCCCGGTGTGACATCGTCTCAAGGTGAAGGTCACCGGGATGCGGTTGTTTTCCGTGGTGTGCGATCGACGGCCGATTTTTACATCGATGGCATGCGAGACGATGTCCAATATTATCGTCCGCTCTATAACTTGGAGCAGGTTGAGGTTCTTCGCGGTCCTAATGCACTCTTGTTTGGCCGAGGCGGAACAGGCGGTGTACTCAACCGGGTGACCAAGAAAGCCGTTGTTGATGATGCCTTTACCCAGGCGCAAATGAGCATTGATAGCTTTGGAGAGGTCGGCGGACAGATAGATCACAATGTCAGCTTAACCGACACAATGGCTTTTCGCGTGAACGCCATGGTGGAGGAACTCAATAACCATCGAGACTTTTATGAGGGTGACCGCCGAGGCTTCAACCCAACGCTCCGTATTGAGTCAGGTGACAGTAAAGTCGACCTGTCTTATGAGTACGTTGATCATCAACGATTCATCGATCGGGGCATCCCCACCGGTGCAAATGGACGCCCTGTTGAGGCGTTAGAAGATGTGGTGTTTGGCGATCCAAAAGTGAATACGACAGAGTTAGAGGCGCATCTTTGGCGCGCGGCGTTACAGCACACTTTTAGCGATACGCTCAAACTCAATGCTTCGGCGTTCTACGGTGACTATGACAAGCTCTACCAGAATTTTTATGCGTCTGGTTACGATCAGGAAGGCGCGCCTGATGAGGTGACGTTAGATGGCTACGTGGATACCACGCAGCGCAAAAATACAATCTTATCAGCCAATATCGTGAAAGAAGCGCGATTGGGTAACGTGGGACACACCATTCTCTCTGGGGTTGAGTCTATTTCCACCTCAAGCGATCAAGACCGTTACAACACCTTTTGGGATACCACCCAAGATGACAACGAAACCTTCTCGATATCACGTAATTTAGGTATTCGTGGTGGTGTGGGTGTCAACGCGTTGGGTGTTATGGCGACAAATGACTTTGGCGTTGACGTGAATGACCACACAGAAGTCGAAATTGATGTCACCTCATTTTACATCCAGGACGAAATGGAACTGTCTGACGCATTTCGTCTCGTTGCGGGTCTGCGTTACGACAGTTTTGATATCAATGTGTTGAACCGGGTGGCAGAGGATTCGCGATCCAGGAAAGACAGTGAAGTTTCGCCCCGCTTTGGTGTTGTTTATAAACCCCAAGAAAACATTTCAATTTATGCGAGCTACAGCGAATCATTTTTGCCTCGTAGTGGTGAGCAATTTGCGAATATCAACGGCAACAACGATAAGTTGGCTCCTAATACATTTAGCAATCGCGAGGTGGGATTCAAGTATGACTTCGCCTCCGGACTGAGTCTGACAGCGGCTGCCTTTGAGATCGAGCAGCGCTCGCCCCAGGTGGCTGACAATGACCCAGCGACCTTGGACGTCATCGAATCAGAAATTGAAGGGTTTGAAATTCAGGTTCAGGGAAAGGTTACCGAGATTTGGAGCGTTTCAGCCGCCTACAGCGCACTCGACGGCGAGCAGGTTAAACGCTCTGGTAAGACGGGACTTACGCCCAGAGAGCTCCCCGATTCAATGTTCTCTCTGTGGAATCAATTCTCACTCTCCAGTGACCTCAAAGTAGGGGTTGGACTGACACATCAAAGTGAGAGCTTTATCAATAACAGCAATTCGGCAGTGCTACCGAGTTACACACGGGTTGACGCGTCTGTTTCGTATCGACTATCGGATGCCACAACATTACAGCTTAATGTTGAAAATTTAACGGATGAGCTTTATTTCCCAAATGCGCACAGCACCCATCAAGCAACTGTGGGCGCGCCGCTGAACGTTCGCCTCGCCGTCAATATGCAGTTCTGACAGTCCCTCAGTGCAGGCAAACTAACGCCCCTTACTGGGGCGTTTTTGTTTCCAACGTGCTGGTTTAAAAAGCGAAAACGCTAAAGCTTTGGCGGTGTTCATGATGCTAGCGAGTTGAATACTGTCGCAGAATTAAGGTGTCACCGCGCTGGGCAAACTCGATGTTTTTGAGGAAGCTCATCCCAAGTAGGATTTCTTCCCCCCTCAGACCCGGCGCAATCGTTGCATGGACGTTTCGCACCGAGATGCCGCCTACGCTTACGGTATCGAGCGTTGTTAAATAAGAGGCGGCTATCCCATTAGCCGTTCGCGTGGCGATGCGTCGGCCTCTTTTCAAACCGAGCTCATTGGCCACCGCTGTGCCTATGGCGACACCTGTGGCACCCGTATCAAGCAAGAAGGTGACAGGACGGTCGTTAATGGTGCCTGCCGTAACGTAATGGCCTAGCCTGTTTCGCCGAAGGCGAACTTCGGTGGTATCAGCGTTTTGGCGTGTTTCAACACTG
The DNA here is from genome assembly GCA_002689915.1 of Halieaceae bacterium. Classification (GTDB taxonomy): domain Bacteria; phylum Pseudomonadota; class Gammaproteobacteria; order Pseudomonadales; family Halieaceae; genus Luminiphilus; species Luminiphilus aquimaris. The sequence goes on from NZIJ01000030.1 coordinate 21,854, forward strand.
CGGTTAGGGTTGTACTGCGCTTCAAGTTGATCGCCGAAAAAAAGCACGCCCAACACCATGAAGCTCAGCCACGCTAGGGTTTGCATGATGACGTTGATGCGTCCTTGCTGGGCTCGTTTGCTCACGATCTGAGACTCCGATACTGGTCAGTACTCCCGGCGCTCAGATGCTTCAATTGTCTGCACGCTGAGACTGCTTACCGACAGCCTCGGCAATGTCATTTGGGATCAAAAGCGTCAGTGAGTAATGAGCAATCTTCCACTCACCGTCGATTTGTTCGACAACCCCTGTGCCTCGGCAGTGCCCCAATTTCTCATTGAATAAAATTTCATCGAACCACCGCGTATCATCCTCACCTTCCCAGTTTCGCTCGATCACCGAATAGGTCCACCCATGACCGTCGGCAAAGGCCGGCGCGGCATAAGCCTTGAAGGCATCGATTCTCCAGCGCTCGCTCTTATCCGTCCCCATAAAGACTGCGTCTTGGGTGTAGCGCGCAAAATAGGTGTCGAAATTTCCCTCATGTGCGTCTCTGTGAAGGCCGTCAATGAGGGCGTCGAGTTTTCCCTTAGCGCTCTCGTGAGACACGCTTTGGCCGGCGAATACCAGGAGCGGCATCAAGAGGGCGCAGCATAAGATAAAGCGTGATTTGGCTGATTGGTTGCGCATTTTAAGGTGTTTCATACGGGGCCCTTGGTCACATTATGGCTTCTCAATGGGGAGCTGTTGCATACGGCGCTATTGCACAGCCCGTATGTCGCACAGACCTCTCTATATTGGGAGCATAACCTTATGAGCAGGTGCTTAGGGCGAATGAACCTTATTTATGTGCTCGGACATAAGCCCAATGACCTGTGGGTGGAAGCTTTCAGGGAGGTTATGTCCCATTCCTTCAATCAGTACAAATTCAGCCCCCTCGATTTGCTCAGCTGTGTGCACACCGTGCTCGGGTGGAATGAGCGGATCTTCAGAGCCATGAATGACGAGGGTCGGTTTGCGAATGGTCTGAACTTGCTTTGTTCGATCGCCACTTTTGAAAACAGCCATCAGATGACGCTCCATCGACTCTGGATAAAAGCCGCGGTTTCGCATCGCATCTTCCCGGGAGGCCTCGGCATCACCTTCGGCGAGAGACCGTAGATTTCCCTCAGCCACTGATGTTGGTGGCGGCAGATGGGGCGCAAAGGTTGTCGACATGATCGACGTCAGGCTCTCTACGCGCTCTGGGTGTTGGGCCGCGAGTACTTGTGCAATCATCCCGCCCATAGAAACCCCCATGACGTGGACACGCTCGTACCCTATTGTATTGAGGACGGCGAGACTGTCTGCGGCCATGTCGCTCAAGGTGTAGGGAGCATCAACTGAAAAGCCAAGCTCATATTTGAGCAGTTGCCACCACAGAGTGGGCTTCCCCCAATCCGTGAACATTTCTGACCCGCCTGTGTCCCGGTTGTCGATAACAATGACTTCGAAACCTTCGAACTCCAGTGCCTGAATGAAGGCATCACCCCAGGCAGCCCCGGCGCCACCCAACCCCATGATGAGGAGTAGCTTTGGGTTATCGGCGCCGCGATTAAAAACTCGATAAGCGATCTCGGAGTCCCCCGATTCGGCAGAGCTCGCTGGCATGTGGTCAAAATAAAGCCGGGAATAATCGGCCTGCACTGATGTCGCGAGCAGGGCGAGAAAGATTGAGAAAATGATCTTATGCATCGGGGTGCCTTAACGTAGCCAGCGCGCATACTACTTTGGATTTACGCTAAAAAAAGCAGTTTTTTAGAAATGCCAAGGTTGAAAGTGAGTGCTAATGGAACACGGCTTCACTGAGCAAAACCCACCCTTTAACAGAAACAGCTTGCTGTCGACGCTTTAACTGGCGGTATAGCCACCGTCGACAACAAGCTCTGAGCCCGTCATAAATGAGCTGTCGTCTGAGAACAGGAACACGGCTGCCGCTGCGATTTGGTCAGGGTCCGCAAGCCCTAGTTTGGCACGCTCTGCAATTTGAGCTGAGAACTGTTCTCCCTCCTCGGGCTCCAGTGCAGCGATTGCGTTTTCAACGAGTGGCGTATCGGCAAATCCCGGATGGATTGAGTTCACGCGAACGCCAGTCTCTCGATCCGCAAGATCGAGCGCCATTGACTTGGTCATGGCCCTCACTCCACCTTTGGACGCTGAATAGGCAAGTACTTTAGGCGATGAAACCATTCCGTAGATTGAGGATACGTTGACGATGGCACCTCCCCCTGAGACAGCCATCAGCGGGGCACAAACCTTACATCCCAAAAACACACCAAGGAGGTTGATGTTGATCGTTTGCATGAAGCCCTCGACGGTCTCGGTTTCCAGATTACCGCTCGAGGCTATGCCCGCGTTGTTCATCACGTAGTGCAGCCCCTGTCCCTGGCTGGCGATGAGCTCAATAACTGATATCCATTCCGCCTCATTGACAACGTCAAGGTGCACATAGGTTGCGCCAATTTCCTCTGCGATCCGCTCGCCCAAAGCGTCTTGGATGTCAGTAATCCAAACTGTTGCCCCGCCGGCGATCAGCCGTTTTGCGGTCGCAAGGCCTATGCCGGAGGCACCACCTGAAATGAGGGCAACTTTTTTGAGGAAAGGTTTGTGCGCGAGGTCTGTCATGTTATCGCTCTCTAGTTTTATTATGGGTCTCAGTCTTATCTTGCACCGGTTTGTGAGAGGGGGAAATAGGAATCTATTTCCCGGGGATCAAGGGGATAAGAATCCTCAGTTAAGGTGCGGTGTGGCGGTGTAACACTGTGCCGGTGTTTTTTGAGCATTGTTTTTTGAGCATTTAAGCAACGAGGGGCGTTCCGTGGTGAAGAGAATAGGGCGAAAGCAACTGTTATTTTTTGTGTGGATCGCCGGTGTTAGTTATCTGCTGCCGCTCTTCGGAAATGCGACTGAGGATGAATCACCTTTTGCGGTCGCAGCGCTTAGTGCGGCGGCCCCTAGTGAACACCTTCTGGGTTGGATTGATTCTCGGAAGGCTCAAAGTCTCAACGGCAGCTGGAAAATATTGGTGGATCCAATGCAGGTTGGAACCCCTGGCAGTCTGTTTGGTGGGTGGGCGACAACAAGGGTCCCTGAAAATGACTATCAGCTCCTCGAGTACAGCTACCCCTCTGCAGCCGACATACGGGTGCCGGGTGACTTTAATACGCAGGTTGATGAACTTCTATTTTACCGGGACATGGTTTGGTATCAGCGTTTTTTTGATGTCGAAATTGTCCCCGATAAGCGCTATCACCTCTGGTTTGGTGCCACCAATTTTGAAGCCACTGTATTTCTTAATGGGTCAGCGATCGTTCAGCAAAAAGGAGGGTATGTACCTTTCTCCGTCGATGTGACTGAGCATGTAAAAGCCGATCAAAATGACCTCGTGATTAGCGTGAATAACAGACTCAACGCGGAGACAATTCCCACTGGCCGGACTGATTGGTGGCCTTACGGGGGGCTGACGCGGGATGTGTTACTCATAGAGACATCCGAGGCATACATTACAAATGCGCAATTAGCTCAGGCCGAAACCGCGGGTCGGATCAATGGCCATGTGCGCACGTTTGGTATGCCCGAGGGAACGCCGGTTACCATCGAGATTCCAGGCGCGGCGGCAAAGCACATTGCCACGGTAGACGGCGACTCAATGGCGCATTTCTCCTTTGACGCTGAGATAAACCCTTGGTCTCCTGAAGCGCCAGTTCTCTATGACGTNCACGTGTCNGCGGGTGAGGATCTNATTTCAGATCGAATTGGATTTAGAACAATCGANACCCAAGGCAAGAGNATTTTGCTCAATGGTCAGCCAATTCGACTGAAAGGCATTTCGACACACGAGGAGCCAATTGGTCGAGATGGCGTCGCTTATTCCTACCAAGACATGATGACCCTGTTCACCGAGGCAAAGGCCTTGGGTGCCAACTTTATTCGGGCGGCCCATTACCCCTACTCGCGGCACGCGGCGCGGGTCGCCGATGAGTTGGGCTTACTCCTTTGGGAAGAGATACCCATATATTGGAATATTGCATTTGAGAATCCAGACACGCTGGGTATTGCGAGAGATCAGCTCTCGAGGCTTATTCAGCGCGATTGGAATCGAGCGAGTGTTATTGTCTGGTCGGTCGCCAATGAAACTGTCTATTCGAAGCCGAGAATGTTGTTTTTGGAGCGACTGATTACCGACGCTCGCGAGCTCGATGGAACGCGGCTCATATCCGCAGCCTTGTTAGGCGACACGCGGCGCGAATTGCAGTTTGTTACAGCCCACTTGGCGGCTTACGGTTTGACCTCAGATGTTCCGAGCGCAAGAGAGAAAAAGGTCTTTGAAAAAGTATTAGAGTCAGTTGGCGAGCAGGCGCCAGTGGTGGGAAGCGGTTTTGATCTCGTCATTACGGATCCGCTGGGTGAGTTAGTGGATTTGGTCAGTTACAACGAGTATTTCGGTTGGTATTACTCGCGCTTCATAGCCGATCAAACGGGTGTTAGCGAGCGCACAATCCGCAAGCTAATGTTGGCGTTTATACCTGAGATAAGGATCAGTTCAGCCTTCGACAAACCCATCGTTATCTCCGAATTCGGTGCAGGTGCGAAGGCAGGAAACCGTGGAGCAGGGGTTTGGACGGAGGACTATCAAGCCAATGTTTACCGCGCTCAGGTAAAAATGATTGCCAACAGTGAGGCGATTCAAGGTATCACCCCATGGATTCTTAAGGACTTCCGGGCGATGCTTCGGTCGTTGGGTGGTGTTCAGGACTACCGAAATAGAAAAGGTCTTATCGATGAGAACGGTCGCCGCAAAAAGGCCTTCTATGTCTTGCGGGACTTTTACGAGGGCCCGTGGAGTGGCGTGGCACCAAACTGATGGTAGGGTCTTCAACCTTTCGATACGCTTAGGCTAGGGCAGTGAAAGGGCTTCTGCCGGTTCTTCTTTGCGACGCTTAGGTGATGTTTTGGATGCTGCTCGTAATCCCCGGAACGTTTTGCGCACAGTGCGTGTTTGTCGACTGATCACCCAACCTCATTGGAGTAAGAGAAAATATGTTTGATCGCCTAGAAGCTTGGTCCATTGCGTTTGCTGATGCCGTTTGGGGTTTACCCATGGTGGCACTTCTTTTAGGGGGCGGCGGTTTCTTCTTGATCGTTTCACGGGCAATGCCTTATCGCTACTTAGGCCACGCGTTTGCCGTGATGTCGGGGCGCTATGACACACCCGATGAAGAGGGCGAGTTGTCACACTTTCAGGCTTTGGCCGCGGCGCTGTCGAATACGATGGGCTTGGGGAATATCGCGGGCGTGGCCCTTGCAATCGTAGCCGGTGGGCCGGGCGCTGTTTTCTGGATGTGGATCTCTGCCATCGTTGGCATTGCAACGAAGTTTTTTACTTGCTCGCTAGGGGTTATGTACCGAGGTGTGGACAGTGCAGGCAATTTGCAGGGTGGCCCAATGTACGTCATCCGCGAAGCCCTACCGCGATCATTCTACCCACTCGCCGTGCTGTTTTCCGTTGCGGGTTTGATTGGAACACTTCCCATGTTCCAAGCGAATCAATTGACCGCGCTTGTCGGACAGACTGTATTTGATGGTGCGCCCCCCGCTTGGTCAGGTCTTGCAACAGGACTTGTCCTCGCGGTGTTAGTTGGAGTGGTGATATTCGGTGGACTGCCGCGTGTTGCGAAAGTGGCGGTACGATCACTTCCGGCGATGGTGGTGGTTTATGTGACGATGACTTTGTATGTGGTGCTCACGCACATTACGGAAGTTCCGGCTTTACTGTGGCTGATTGTCTCTGAGGCCTTTAATCCCTCCGCTGTGGGTGGTGGCTTCGTCGGTATTATGTTGATTGGCGTAAGCCGCGGCGTTTTCTCCAACGAGGCGGGCGTTGGGACAGAGGTAATGGCTCACGGTGCGGCAAAGACAAACGAACCCATCAGAGAAGGCATGGTTGCCACCCTAGGCCCTATTTTTGACACCCTACTTATTTGTACCTGCACCGCGCTAGTCATTCTCTTGGCGGGAGAATGGCAGTCGCCGGGTAATCTCTCGGGCATCACGCTGACGGCGAATGCGGTTCAGAGCGAAATGGGTACGCCTGGGCTCTTGGCTTTAGCTTTTGTTGCCTTGATATTAAGCACGACGACGATGTTTACGGGTTGGTATTTTGGGGCGAAGTGTTTCGGGTTCTTGGCGGGCGCACAATGGCAGCCTTATTTTCGCTGGTTTTTTATTTCAGCGGTTATTTTTGGTGCCAGCGTCAGTGTCGATGTGGTCTTTAACTTGATCTCAGGCAGTTATGGCCTCATGGCGCTACCGACCATGGTCAGCACCCTCATTCTTGCTCCAAGGGTAATGGTTGCAGCGCGAGATTATTTTTCTCGATTACAGTCGCAGAAATAGGGCGTAGCAAGGTTTTGCGCGGTCAGGAGGCGCTTGCTTTTCTACCAACCGCTACTGCAAAGTGGTACGGCGGGGGGAAGCAATGAGCGAATACATCAATTTACGGGGCGTTGTTTTGAAGCCATGGGTCGGGTCGTCAGTGCTGCTGAAGTGGCTGGGCTTAGGTCTGATGGTCGCAGGCACGCTTGGCTTCTTGAGCGATTTTGCATCACTGCTCGAGTCATCCCAAATGAGTACCCTGTTGGGAGTGAATGCGGAAATGCTGGTTGCTACCGGACTGCTACTGGTTGGTGTTGCCTATGTCATCGCGTTGGTTAACGAGATTTTCGATGCCAACCACACCATTGTCGATTGAATCCGCCTCAAAGTGATATACCCGNTCCTATGAATCCNTCGTCTTCGCTGCTTTGTCAGCACTGAGAAAGAGAAACCCCATGCGTCGAATTGCCCTTGCTCTTGGTTCACTGATCATTGCCGCCTTTTTNTGGNCATTACACAGCGCCGCAAGTATTGGCGTTGGTTATTCTGCCAAGCAGCTGTGTTCGGGTGTGTTTGTCAGCCAGCTGCCGGCTGANTTCATATTGGAAAAAGATATTCTGCCCCGAATGGCGACTNTCGCNGGTATGGATCGGTTTGTTGACGCACACGTNGGAGAGCGAGAGGCAACCGTNAATATCCTCACNGCTTCCGCCACAGCACNTTACAAGGAGCGATATGGTTGTACGTTGCATGGTGATGCGCAAGCGTTGACCGAGTCAGAGGGGGGNGGNGACCGAATCCAGNCTGCGGTGCGNTACCGTTCTGACAANCCACTCATCGAGCAGGCCGTGGATGCGTTGTTTACGGAGTCAGATGAGGGCGGAAGAAACACGCTCGCGGTGCTCGTTATGCACAAGGGAGAAATCGTGACTGAGCGGTATGCCGCGCCNGTTGATTCNAGAACACGCCTGCAGGGTTGGTCGATGAANAAGAGTCTCATGGCCTCCTTCGTTGGGGTGCAAGTGGGGCGTGGNCTNATGGACCTNTCNTGGCCTGTNAAAGCGCGTANGCAAGCACTCGGAGCAACGGCTGACGTGACTCAGAACGTCTCGGCCGATNTGACGCTCAAGCANTTAATGACTATGGCGAGTGGCCTTGATTTCGACGAGCGGTATCTGCCNGGCGATGATGTCACGCAGATGCTCTACGGGGGTGTTCCCATGTGGCAGGTGCCACTGGCTCAGGGNCAGCGAGTTGATCCNGGTGAAGANTTTGTNTACTCAAGCGGCGATACGAATGTNGTGTCTTACCTTTGGCAGTCCACGCTCGATGACGAGCCCTACGTTGACTGGATTGATAGNGAGGTTAANCAGCGTTTAGGGTTGGATGATCCACTTCTTGAGCCGGATATCAGCGGTGTCCAAGTCGGCTCNAGCTTTGCCTACCTGACTGCGCGAGACTGGGCNCGCTTTGGGCAGTGGTGGCTCGACGCGTGGCANGGACGAGACNCACTCTTATCGCAAGAGTGGCAGCGTCTTGCGGTTACACCCTCTGANACCGCTGATTTTTANGGTCTGAGCTTTTGGNTCAATACACGTTTATCTGATTACCCTGACTTACCCGCNAACACATTTCATGCTGGGGGTAACTCAGGTCAATTTGTCGTGGTCGTACCCGAGGCNGAACTCGTCATGGTTCGTCTTGGCTTGACACTCAATGAGTCAGCCGTNGGTTTAGCCCAGCCCTTTGCGTCGATTTACCAAGCGCTGAGNGCTCAAGCTNACCTAGCGGTTAACGTCGACCAGTAGACGACCGGTTATCTTCCCNGCGAGGACATCAGGGGCTACGNCGCAAACATCNGATAAGNCAATTTCGGTAACCATGGTTTCCANGAGATCCAGGTTCATATCGCGCGCAAGGCGCGCCCACGCTGACAGGCGAGGCTCACTNGGCGCCATGACACTATCTACTCCGCGCAGGNTGACACCACGAAGAATGAAGGGCATAACGGTTGCGGGAAGTGAAGCGCTNTCTGCTANGCCGCAGGCGGTGACAACACCCCCGTAGCGGGTTTGGGCGCAGGCATTAGCCAATGTATTACCACCCACGGCATCGACGACCCCTGCCCACTGTTCCGCTTGGAGTGGCTTACCTGCCTCNGACAGNGTGTTTCTATCNACGATTGATGACGCGCCAAGTCGCTTGAGGTAGTCGGCGGCATCAGGCTTGCCNGTAGAGGCNGCGACAGAGAATCCTCTGGCAGCTAGTAACGCAACGGCGACACTTCCAACGCCACCACTGGCGCCAGTGACCAAAATGGCACCGTCGTCTGGTGTGACACCCTGAGCCTCGAGTGCGTCGACGCACAGTGCGGCCGTATAGCCCGCCGTGCCAATAGCCATGGCGTGGCGGGTCGTCATGCTNTGAGGGAGNTTTACTANAAAGCTTCCAGGTACGCGGGCGTATTGNGCAAGACCNCCCGAGTGCCCCTCACCCATGCCCCANCCATTCACCACCACTTTATCGCCGACAGACCAATTTGGNTCGTCNCTNTCTTCCACCGTNCCGGCCAGATCGATACCAGGAACCAGNGGATACGTTCGAACAATTGGCGCGGCNGCGGTCACGGCCAAGGCATCTTTATAGTTGATTGTGCTGTAATCGACCTTGATCAGGACACCGGAATCGGCGAGCGTGGAGTGATCGATTGCGGTGACATCGACGCTGTGAGTACCGTNCTCTTTTGTGGCGAGCAAAGCAGTNAACATATGGGTTACCTTNNNTAATCGGGTTTTATCATTGTNNAAATAGAGTACGTGAAATAGTCGGTAAAGCGATGACTTTTCCGCGCTNAATGCGCAAAGATTCNGGACTTTCTTGNCTTTCACCTCGGATGCTANGGTGAGGGAAANGAGGCAAACCGCATGGCAGAAAAATTAATAAGAACGCCATTTCCGATTGTNACGGTTGAGAANTCNGCCTTTAAAGAGACTTACGGTGGTGCCGAGGATATCGTTACGGTGTTCTGCACGCTTATTCGTACANCGGCACCCTCCGACACGTGCTTAGTCACNATGCACCCCATTGGAGGCACNGGCTGGCTNCCCATTATGAGTCAGTTTGCACGGGCCGGATTACATGTACTCGCNTGTGACAGTCGATACCGCGGCGCNGACTACGCGCTGAATATGGAAAAGGTGACNGTCGANTTGGGCTCATGNATGCGTCACGCNCGAGAGACNCTCGGTTATAAAAACATTGTGNTGTTGGGCTGGAGTGGTGGTGGCTCACTGTCNGCCTTTTATCAAGCGCAGGCTGAAAANCCGACCGTGACGTCAAGCCCTTGCGGTGGTGGGCCGGATCTCACGAGAGAGAAATTGNTNCCGGCTGATGCGGTGATTATGATGGCTGCGCATGTTTCTCGACATGGCACACTTACTGAGTGGATTGATCCATCNGTACTGGATGAGACCAACCCTGACCNGCGTGATCCNGCGCTCGACCTTTACGGCGNTGCGNNCTCGCCACCNTNTAGCGATGAGTTCCTCACGCGATATCGCGCGGCACAAATCGCCAGAAATAAAAAAATNACAGCNTGGGTAAAATACAAATTGGATTCACTCGAGCAGGCGGGTCGGGTAAACGAGGAGTTCGCTTTCGTGACGCACGGTACGATGGCAGACCCTCGGTGGTTAGACCCGCTTGTCGATCCGAACGATCGTGTACCGGGCACGTGCTACCTTGGGGATCCTAGGGTTGTTAATAACGGACCGGTTGGTTTGGCGCGTTTTTGTACCCTTCGAAGCTGGTTGTCGCAATGGAGCCTCGATGATGCCAACGCCTGTGGGCCTTCGAGTCTGGCGCAGGTGTCCGTACCGGTTTTGGTGGTTGGGAATACGGCGGATGACGCCTGCACGCCCAGTCATACCAAGGCATTATTCGACGCGGTGTCGCATGAATCTAAAGCGAGAGTTGATATTAAGGGCGCGAATCATTACTACATGGGGCAGCCTGAACTCGCTAAAGAGGCAACCNAGCATGTGATGGCGTGGCTGCGGGAATATAACTTNCCGGTCTAGCGGNTTTTATTTCGNCGCCTTNGGNCTNGGCGGNTCACGGTCNTGNGGACGGGTTTNAAACTGTGAGTCTGGCATTTCGAGCATGNNCGGATAGGCGTCCTTGGGGTAGTGNAAGTGTGGCTTGTCAGCATCGAATTCAGGCTGNGTTACCGCGCCATCTTGTCCCTCNAANTGGGCCGGGCGCAGATAGGATTCCAGCTCCTCGGGCGAAATTCCAGCCAGGTTGACGACATCCTGNTCGATCCAAGTTCCGCTGGAATCTAGTGGNTGGGTGANTTGGTCNCTGGTGGCCACTTCTAAGGTCAGGTTTTCGGGACCGGCGAAATAAATCGAGTGNCACAGTCCATGATCCAAGGGACCAAAAACAGGAACNCCCCGTGAGCGAATGCGGTCGCGCATGTTCANCAGGTCGTCCAGGGTGTCAACGTTGANNGCGATGTGCTGCATCGTGCCAGGTGCAGAGGAGCCAGCGCCNGTTCCCGCATGCGTTTGACCTATGACNGTCTCCTTCTCTTCATTGCCTGGAATGAATACAAACGANAAAGACGCCTCACCCATGGCTAAAAAGGCATGCCANGCGTTGGGGACACCGTGCATCCAAAATAAGCCCTGTAATGACATACCGAGCACATCTGAGAAAAACGCGATTTGGGATTTCATATCAGNCGTCGAAATCGCNACATGGTGAANGGCGTTNGGTGTGGTCATNGTCTGCGCTCCTTTAATGACGTAAAGAGTCTGCCTAGTGCGGGGGAGCCAATCAATAGGNCGCTACCTCNGACACTATAGACACGTGAGGGTAGTCATTTACTATGGTCCTAGCGATCCCTAGANAGAACNATNAAATAAGAGAGGGCAGCATGGCAACGATCGAACACCTAGCGGCAGNCGCCACAACNGATGCAATCGTTGAGNTTATNGAGCGCGATGGCGCTGTCATTATCGACGGCNTCATGGCGCGAGCACAGGTCGATCAACTCAATACTGACTTGGCGCCTTTTTTATCCAAAGAAGTCTTTGGGCGAGATGAGTTCACTGGCTATAAAACGCAGCGGATTGGNGCCTTGATTGCACGATCTGAGGCNTGCCAGGCGGTTGCCCTTGACCCTCTAATGNTGGCCTCTGCGCGTCAATATCTACAGCCATTTTGTGACGANATTCAGTTNCATTTTACATCCGCGGTGGCCATCGCACCGGGTGAAAGTGCTCAGATTTTGCATCGAGATCGCGGAATTTGGGGTGGTTATCTGCCACGAAAAGTNGAGCCTTTNTTCAGTACTATTTGGGCCANCACGCCATTTACCAAGGCCAATGGAGCCACCCAAGTGGTACCCGGNTCACAGCACTGGGATAAGGGNCGNTCACCCGAGCCCCATGAAATTGCNTATGCAGAGATGGCCCCCGGNTCAGTGCTNTGNTACACGGGTACCGTGCTTCACGGCGGGGGCGCTAATGACACAACGGACNANGTGCGNACCGGTGTCTTNATGCATTACGCCTTGAGTTGGTTGCGACANGANGANAATCAGTACCTTTCCTGCCCACCCCATCACGCCGCAAAATTGAGTCCGGAGTTGCGTGCGCTTATNGGCTACGCAAAAGGCGGCTACGTGCTGGGCTTNTACTCTGATCCCGATGACGAGTCAGCGCGCCGCGAGTCNGTTAGTCCAGAAAATATGTTCAGTCAGCGCGCAGANCAGTTCGGGNCAATCGAGGGTGCCGATCACCTCATAGCGCAGTCNATGAAGTGATTTCTNNGGCGCNNAACCGTNGATATTCTCGNNCAGTTTTAGGTNTTGGNCGCCTCAGAATGGAAACGGTTTAGGCTGCCCCGGGAGCAAAGAGCATGATTAAAGTTGTGACACTGCTGTTTAAAAAACCCGAATTGACGACNGACGCATTTCGCGATTACTACGAAACGCATCACTCTAAGTTGGGTGAAAAGTACNTNGCTTCTCACGCTANAAAGTACGTTCGTCGATATCCAATATTGGCCGGAGATGGGGCGGAAGATCCCGAATTCGACGTCATGATGGAGGTCTGGTTCGAAAACTACNGNGCAATGGAGGCGGCAATGGGCGACATGACAACGGACGCGGCTCAGGCGGAGTTGTCGNCAGATGAGGAGCGGCTATTTGATCGCGACCGAACNCAGAGCTTTATNGTCGACGAGTATGAATCGACCCTGAANCCCGCATAACAGGANTNACACTGCTTTGCCGCCTGCGANAGGCGGCATGAAGCCNCTCACAATCTCCTCTTANTCTTGCTTGNCTATAATCTCTGCCGCNGCCAGTGCACTGACNTTNAAAATGGCACGAGGCGTGGCCGAGTTCACCATGATATGCGCGGGNCGNTTNAGNCCTGACATGTANGGACCAATNAGNAGNCCATTCGCNNTNTGNCGNANAAGNCCNAGCGCNATGTTNGCNGCNTCGAGNCCNGGGAAGACGAGNANNTTGGCCTTNCCCTGAAGCTGGCTGTNNTCAAAGATTGTCTGNCGGTATGCCGAATCGAGTGCCGTCAGCGAGTGCATCTCTCCGTCGATCTCAACGTCGGGGAACCGCTCACGCAAGATCTCACTCGCCAGGCGCATTTTGCGAGCTGAAGGTGCGTTCGACGATCCAAAGTTCGAGTGGGAGAGGAGTGCCACTTTCGGTGTGATACCAAACTGGCGGACCTGCTCAATGCCGAGCAGTGTCTTAGACACAATTTGATCAACTGTTGGGTCTAAGTCGATAAAACAGTCGGTTAAAAACAGGGGACCATCATCGAATAACAGCGTTGTTAGAGTCGACGCTCTCACGTCTGTCCCTTGGGTCCCAATCACTGAGCGCAGTGTTTGAAAGTGATCAGTAAAGCGACCAACCTTACCGCAGATCATGCCATCTGCGTCACCATTACGAAGCGCCATGGCCGCAATAACCGTGCTGTCGGTGCGAAGGAGAACGCTACTGCGCTCCACCGAAACGCCACTGCGTCCCGCTATCTGGTGGTAGTCCCGTGAGTACTCTTCATATTTGTCATAACTTCGTGGGTTGATGACATCAACGTCTTCTCCCAAACGAATGCGCAAACCGAGATCCTCGATAATCTCATTCAGCGCAGAGGGTCGTCCGACGAGGATAGGGCGAGCAATGGCTTCATCGACCACCGTTTGAACGGCGCGAATGACTGTTTCGTTCTCCGCATCGGAGTAGACGAGTTTCAGTCCACTGTTGGCGGCTGCATTGATAACGGGCTGCATAAACATGCCCGATCGGTTCACGTGCTTGCTCAGCGTTCGGCGGTAGGCATCCATATCCTCGATAGGTCGACTGGCCACACCTGTTCGCATGGCCGCCTCGACGACGGCAACGGGAACACGTTCGAAGAGTCGCGGGTCGAAGGGTTTTGGAATAATGTAATCGGGGCCAAATTTCAGCGACTGCCCGTCGTAGGCAAGTGCGACTTCTTCCGAGGCCTCTTGCTGTGCAAGGTCGACGAGTCCGTAGGCGCACGCAATCTTCATTTCGTCGTTAATGGTGGTCGCGCCGCAATCGAGGGCGCCGCGAAATAGGAACGGAAAGCAAAGGACGTTGTTTACCTGATTTGGGAAATCCGATCTCCCGGTACCGATGATGGCATCGGGCCGCGCCTCGCGCGTGAGGTCAGGGTGTATCTCCGGGTTGGGATTAGCCATTGCGAGAATAAGCGGATTAGGTGCCATCTGCTTAACCATGTCTTGGGTTACACAGTCACCCGTCGATAAACCGAAGAAAATGTCCGCGCCTTCCATGGCCTCGGCCAAGGTTCGCTTATCAGTCTGTCGTGCGTAGCGCGCTTTGAATTCGTTCATGCCCTCCTGACGGCCCTCATAAATGAGGCCCTTACTGTCACACATGAAGACGTTCTCGCGCTTCAGACCGAGGCTCACGATGAGATCCGCGCAAGACATGCTCGCTGAGCCCGCACCTGAGATAACGAGTTTGACCTCTTCCATCTTTTTGTTGGTGAGCTTGAGCCAGGAGATCACGGCCGCGGTCGATACTACGGCGGTGCCATGTTGGTCGTCGTGAAAGACAGGGATGTTCATCCGCTCGCGAAGTTGCCGCTCGACGTAGAAACACTCAGGGGCTTTGATGTCCTCGAGTACGATGCCGCCGAACGTGGGTTCCAGCGATGCGATAATATTAACGAGCTTTTCGGGGTCGGTTTCGTCGATTTCTAAATCGAAGGTGTCGATGTCTGAGAATTTCTTCATCAACACCGCCTTGCCTTCCATCACTGGCTTGGATGCAAGTGCGCCGATCGCACCGAGTCCCAAAACAGCGGTACCGTTACTGATAACGGCGACTAGGTTACCGCGGGCGGTGACCTTCGACGCATTCAGAGGATCTTCAACAATGTACTCGCAGGCGTGCGCGACGCCGGGTGAATACGCCATTGACAGATCAGCTTGTGTCTCAAGAGGTGTGGTTGCTCTTACCTCTAGCTTTCCGGGCTTTCCCTCAATGTGATAGTTGAGCGATTCCTCTTTAAACGTGGGCTTATCCATCCCAAACTCCGATATATGAGTGATAACTGGTGCGACAACGAGGGTTGTCTGTGCGCCGCGCCGCTCTGGGTGGCAGCGTTAACGCATAATGTCTTTGTGCTGTTAAGTGAAACACGAATCACCACAGCTAAATGAGCGGACGGGTGATTCTGTGACTTATTGCGTTAAATAGTACGGACTTAGGCCACAAATGGCCGTTTCCTGACGGAGAAAATTCGGGTGTTTTTCTGGTTATTTTTACCAATACCCGAAGAAACCCAACAGATGACCGGATTTATGGGCACTCAATGAAAAAAAGCCCTCAGCGTTTATGGCCAAGGGCTTTTCAAACAACAGCGATTCACGCGGGATAAATCCCGGTGATATACCGACTCATTTGGGTGGCATACGGATGCCGCCATCCAATCGAATCACTTCCGCGTTCATGTAAGGGTTAGTGATGCAGTCCATGACAGCAAAGGCTAGCTCTTCAGCGGAACCCAGACGCTTGGGGAAAAGAACGGATTTACCAAGGTGTGCTTTAAACGCCTCCGATTCTGGGCCCTCGCCATAAATGGGTGTATCGATCAGACCCGGTGCTACCGTATTCACACGAACGCCAACCGCAGCAAGGTCGCGTGCGATGGGGAGTGCCATACCAACAACACCCGCTTTAGAGGCCGAATAAGCACATTGCCCGATTTGGCCATCAAAAGCGGCTGCTGAAGCGAGGTTTACAATCGCACCGCGACCACCGTCGTCATCGAGTGGCTCGTTCTTTGACATTTCAGCCGCCGCACGGCTCAGCATGTTAAAGGTGCCGATTAGGTTTACCTTGATGACAAAGCTGAACTTATCAAGCGGGAAGGGCTCACCGTCGCGACTCACTGTGCGACCGGCTGCGCCGAGGCCCGCTGAATTCACACAGGCACGCAATGGACCCATCTCCGCTGCAGCGGCAATGGCTGCGTCGGCGTCTTCGATGCTGGAGACATCGCACTTAACAAACTTACCACCGATTTCGTCAGCGACTTTTGTGCCGCGCTCTTCGTTAAGGTCGGCAACAACAACTTTTGAGCCGAGCTCTGCCAATTGTCGCGCGCAAGCCTCTCCAATTCCCGAGGCGCCCCCGGTTACGATGGAAGAGCTTCCTTCTAAATTTACTCGCGGCATACCGCTTCTCCTTATAGTGTGCTTAACAGTGTGATCTTGTATTTTTCTGAGTGATGGCACTCATTTTTTAGTACCCCGCAGGGTCATTCAAGCGCGCTTGAATTGCAACGCCGAATTCTCTTTGACGGGGGCATCGACTAGAGCGCTACTTTGGCAGAGGTGCCAAGGCCTGCACCGTAGACCAAGGCATTTAGCCAGATTCGACCGACGCCACGAGTCGAGCCTCGGAAATTGGGCTGGCCTGAGAACAAAATAACTTGGCCTTTACCTACGCGCTCTCGGGTGACGTATGCCGAGTTCGCGATTCGCGACGCAGCTTCAGGCCAAATCAATCCACTCATCCTGACTGTGAGCGCGTGACCCTCCGGGACGGTTGACCAATTAATGGCCTGCGCCTCGCGAGCGCTGGGGTCTTTGGTCATAACGCCGACACGAACGACCGCTTGTTGACTGCCTTTGGTCATCAATGCGGGTTGATTTTCGTAAAGCAGCGGCAACATCTCGGGTGATCCAAAGCTCATCCAGTGCAGGATGTCGACTTGACCTGCGACCATGGCCCCTGAGGGCATAAAGCGCTTCTGCCAAGCTTCACGCCGCTTTAGTTCGTCGGCTGATAAGGCCTTTGCACCTTGCTCCCAAGGGTAATCGACTACGGTACTGACGTTGTGCGCACTGACGGCCGCCATGTCGAGTTGATCACTTGTTGAGAGACGCTCGCGTTGTAATGCGATGTCGTAGTCCTGTGCGCTGTCGAGCGCATCACCGATAGAGCGCACTTGTCCGATACCGTTATCTCGCGCTATCTGAGCTGCACTGTTGTCATGCGCAATCAGCGTACCGCCCTGTCTAACCCAGTCTTTGAGCGCACTCGTTTCGGCACTGCTCATTGGGCGATAGCCGTTGGGCATCACGATAGTGTTGTAGCGCCTCAGATCTGCGCGCGACAAGTACGCTGTATCAATCTGGCTGTGGCGAATGCCGAGGTGAGTGTCGATGGCCCACCAGCTCGAGCCGACGTCATAACTGCTAAAACCCTGCTGACTCAGAATGGCGATTTGTGGTCGCGTGAGAAGACGGAAATGCGCGCCTCCCCAATCAGGTAAGTCACCGGCACCATAGCCTGAGCCCACTGAGACAAGGTCGATATTCAGCATTTTCGCCTCAGCGCTTATGAGTTCGACTAAGTTCTCACTTTTCGGGTTATCCATTGCTGTGACGAAGACAGTACCGCGAGGGAGAGCTTGATCTGACAGCGCTGTTGCTTTGTCGATCACACGAACTTTAATGCCCTGTTCCATGAGTCTTGCGGCAAATGCGACGGAACGATCATCCTCGCCACTTACTGCCCAGGCGATGGCTGCTTCGTCGACCGACTGCGTCGGTGTGTGGGGCTGCCAGGGAGAGAGACCCTTGGATAGGTGTGCCGGCACCGTAACGGATGGAAGTCCAAACATCATGCTGAAGTTCCAAGCGGTAGTGTCATACATCAACGAGGAGCCATCGCGGAGCGTACGCTGGCGCTCTTCAATGAGAACAGACTTTTTAACGTCGGCATCGAACTCCAAAATCGCTGCAACAAGCGGTGCATCCGGTTGGCGGTTGGGAACAATGAGGCTGCCGGCTGGGNTTTNAAATTGCTTGTTCGTCTCTCCTAGCTGGGTTATCGCTGAGTCGACCTTGATCGGCGACTTGTTGGTAAAAAGCTCGATGCCCTGAGCCTCTAATCGATCGACCAAGGCATTCATTCGTCCGTGGTTTTCATTGGCTAAGAAGACGTAGCTTCGATTGGCAAACTCACTCTTTGCGGAAACGTTGTACTTTCGGCCATCCCAGTAGTCTCTGTACATGGCCTGTGAGTGGGTCTGGAGCGAGGCGAGATTAGCCATGGTACTCACGAATTGGTGATGCACTGACTCCATGTAGGTCTGCACCGTGCCCTCGGGGCGGCGGACGCCGTCCTCTGCCATACGAGATTGCTCATACAAGATATGCATGCTGCCGCGATACTCAGCGTAGTTGGAGTATCCGGGATACCAGTTCTCGAACCACTCACCGGTGAAATAGCGCCAAGCACGGTCATCAAACGCAGCGCCTTGCTCTTCAGAGAACACGCGAGCCCATTTCTGCAGGTCGTTGTCGATATTAGCGTTGAGAGGTTCTCGCGGTGGCCCCATCAAAAAGGTGCTCTGCGAACCCATTTCGTGTCCATCGATAATGAGCTGCGGGCGCCATGAATTAATCAGGGCAACGCGCCCCTGTGTTTCAGGCTGGGTCAGCAAGAAAAAATCTCGGTTGAGGTCAAAAAAGTAGTGATTGGTTCTTCCAAAAGGCCAGTCTCCGGTGTGAAGAAGGGACTGATCATCCACATTGGGCGCGGTGCCTCGATATTGCTCGAGTGACTTCGCAAAACGTGCTCGCCCGTCTGGGTTCATCATGGGGTCGATGACGACGATCATGTTGTCGAGCATCGATGCGGTATCGTCATCGGTACTCGCAATAAGATGGTAAATACTTGCTAGCGCCGCGTCAGCGCCCGACGTCTCGTTGCCATGAATCGAATATGCCATCCAAGCGACGGCAGGTAGCGACTCTATGATGGCGTTAGCCTCTGTATTATTGAGGGTTCTAGCGTCGGCCAATTTATTAATTTGCGCTTCAATATCGTCGAGTCGAGCAAGGTTTGTGGGCGATGAGATAAAGACTGCGAAAAGCGGTCGACCCTCGTGAGTTTGGGCGTATTCGATGACTTTGAGCCGATCTGACTGACCCTGCCATGCCATAATTGCAGCAGTGATTTGTGCCGGATTGGCAACGCGTTGACCGGCTTCAAATCCGAGGAACGTCGCAGGGTCTGAGACGACGTCTGAGTACGTCCCCTCAAGAATGTTCCCATCGTATACGAGGTCTGGGTCCGCCGTTGGTTTCATAAGCAAGCCCGCCCATGCATTCTGGGTAAGGACGGCAGTAACAAAGGCGAGTAGCAGGTTTCTAATCATTAGCATGGTGATCTCTTTCCTATCATCGATGGGATACGTAGCCTACTCACAAACTGAGGCTTTTGAGCTTTACGGTACGATGCGCTGTAAGTGTTTTATCATGCCGTGCAACGGCTGCATTGAAAATAGTGCCGCGCTGTAAACGGATCAGCACAGTAAATAGGAAAGCGTCATGCGATTAACGGACTGTCATAATTTTGCCGACTTTAGGCGCCTTGCCAAAAAACGGCTACCCGGTCCGATTTTCCACTACATTGACGGTGCCGCTGATGATGAAGTCACTTACCGACGCAACACTGAGGCTTACGAGACCGTCGATTTAGTCCCCAATGTTTTGAACGGGGTCGACGCGGTCGATATGTCTGTGACCGTTATGGGACAGAAGCTCGCTATGCCACTCTACTGTGCGCCCACAGCGCTTCAGCGNTTGTTCCATCATGACGGTGAGCGCGCGGTNGGTAGGGCCGCGACNCAGTTTGGAACGATGTTCGGCGTATCNTCCTTGGCAACGGTTGCGGTNGAGGAGATTGCTGCGCTTGCGCCTGGGCCGAAGATGTTCCAATTTTATTTTCACAAAGACCGTGGGCTTAATGACGCGCTNCTTGAACGGGCGCGAGCNGCTAACTTNAATGTGATGGCCCTCACGGTAGACACGATTACCGGTGGTAACCGCGANCGAGATTTACGGACCGGTTTCACNTCCCCACCGAAGCTNAATCTTCAGTCNGCCTGGAGTTTTGCAACGCATCCCGCNTGGGCATGGAATTTCTTTACCAANGAAAAATTTGATATGCCGCATCTTTCCGGGCATGTCGATCAAGGNACGAATGTGGCTGTTTCTGTTGGTGAGTATTTTTCAAGCATGCTCGATCCAACGATGTCCTGGAAGGACGCGGAAAAACTCTGNGCGCAGTGGAACGGTCAGTTCGCNCTCAAGGGCATCATGTCAGTGGAGGATGCCAAGCGTGCGGTCGATATTGGTTGTACCGGGATTATGGTCTCAAATCATGGTGGGCGTCAGCTCGATGGATCNCGNGCCCCCTTCGATCAACTGGCTGAAATTTGTGATGCCGTGGGCGACAAAATTGATGTTATTTGTGAGGGGGGTATTCAACGNGGTACCCACGTGTTGAAAGCGCTNTCGNTAGGCGCCAAGGCNGTATCGGGTGGTCGACTTTATTTATACGCCTTAGCCGCTGCAGGGCAGCCCGGCGTNGAGCGTGCATTGGGTAACCTTCGTGCAGAGATCGAGCGCGATATGCGCTTAATGGGCGTNAAACACCTCAGCGAGCTCAGCAGAGATAATTTGCGCTANCGNTAGGNCGCATTAAAGAGTGCAANGCTTGTGGTGAATATTTTCGAGTTTAATCGACGCGCTTGGGATCAGCTGGTTGAGTCGGGAAATCGATGGACTGTTCCCGTGAGTTCTGANGACATTAAGCGNGCGCGNGAGGGAGACTGGCAGGTTCTGCTCACGCCCTCGCTGCCNGTCCCTCATACNTGGTTTCCTGACCTGCGGGGCTGTCGCCTACTCTGCCTTGCCTCGGGTGGCGGGCAACAAGGTCCAATCTTGGCGGCGGCAGGTGCAGAGGTGACCGTTTTTGACGCCTCAGCCAAACAGCTTGAGCAAGATCAATTTGTCGCCCACCGTGAAGGGCTGTCATTAGAGACCATAGAGGGCGATATGGCGGATCTNNCATGCTTCGACGATGAGGCGTTTGATTTTATTTTCCACCCCTGNTCGAACNGTTTTGNCGAGGCAATCCGACCTATTTGGCAGGAAGCCTACCGCGTACTNCGCCCGGGCGGCTCAATCGTNAGTGGGTTTGTTCAGCCCTTTCATGGACTTTTTGACCCAGNGCTTGATAAGCAAGGNATTTTTCAGCTGAAGTTTTCGATGCCACATTCCGATCTCAAAGTGAGTGAGGCGGATCGCGCGCAATGGTTCGGTGACCACGCGCCGATTGAGTTCGTGCACTCGCTCGACGATCAGCTTGGCGGACAGCTCGATGCCGGGTTTTTAATTGCAGGCCTTTACGAGGACGATTGGGGTGGCAGCGAGCCTATTGACCGACTCATTAAAAGTTTCGTCGCGGTGCGCTCGATCAAGCCTGTGGGCTGAGACAGTATTTTGTATCCATAAAAGGCTCAGCGTTAACGATCGGCAAATCGATCTGTGGCTGCAATCAGCGCACTGGCATTCGCAGGATCAAAAGCCGAGTGCCCCGCATTTTGAACCAGGGTAAACGTCGCCTCGGGCCAAGCTTCGTGCAGCGCCCAAGCGGTGGTCGGCGGGCAGACAACATCGTAACGACCCTGAACGATCTCGGTGGGTATATGGCGAATCGAATCGATATTTTCGAGGAGTTGATTAGGTGTTTCAAAAAAGCCGCCATTCACAAAGTAATGGCACTCGATACGCGCCATCGCAAGTGCTGCCTCTGGCTCATCTAACTGTTCCATGAAGTCACTGTTTTGGTGCAGGAAACTCGTCGATGCTTCCCATACTGACCATGCACGTGCAGCAGCCAAACGCACGGCTTCATCATCNCTGGTTAAGCGNTTGTGAAAGGCGCTGACAAGATCNGAACGCTCTTNTTCGGGAATCGGAGCCAGGTAGTTCTGCCAGGTGTCNGGGTACATGGCGCTGGCACCCTCCTGGTAGAACCACCTGATTTCCTCGGGGCGTAGCAGGAAAATACCTCTCAAAACGAGTTCGGTAACGCGCTCAGGGTGTGTTTGGGCGTAGGCAATGCTCAGCGTACTNCCCCAGGAGCCACCGAAAACGAGCCAACGATCAATGCCGAGGTGCTCGCGGAGCTGTTCCATGTCGGCAATTAAATGCCAGGTGGTATTTGCGTCCAGCGANGCATGCGGCACAGACCGACCGCAACCGCGTTGATCAAAGAGAATGATGCGATAGCGTTCAGGGTTAAAGAATTGTCGCGCCGCGGGGGATGAGCCCCCACCNGGACCACCGTGAACAAAAATGCAGGGCTTGCCGTTTGGGTTNCCCGANTCCTCGAAATACACCTGATGACCGTCTCCCACATCGAGCCAGCCGCTGTGAGAGGGTTGTAGAGGAGGGTAGAGCGCGCGCATCGCTAAATGTCCGAGTGGTTTGATTAAAGTGTACTGCTCTTGTGGCGTTTTAATCGATGGATTTATTCGGTTTTACACCTGTTTTTTTTGATTTCTACCGGTGGCTGAGAGTATCTTTCCTGCACTCAAAAAGATCGATTGCACTCATGCATGACCAAGGAATAACAATGAATCGTATTGACCTGTGGAAGCTCTTGCTGCTCGTCCTACCGCTGTCGTTAACACTGTCAGTTAACGCGCTGGCGCATGACACGCCCGAGGGTGGTGAAACACCTGAGGTGAAGGCCGAAGAAGTGTCGGAGGAGGCCTCTGATGATGAGGAGGAATCCGAAGCGGATGAAGAAGAGGAAGAGGAAAAGCCCAAGACCATCGCCGAGCTCACCGAGGAGATGGACCGAATCGACGGGCTATTTACGCTTTTTCGCGACCCCAAAACCGGCGCCACTAAAATGCTGCTTCAAGGCGACCAGCTTAATAGGGAGTTCATTTACTTCAAGCACACCATGAATGGTGTCACCGATGCCGGTGCTTTCACGGGCTCCTACGGCGATCAATACATCTTCACCATCGAGCGTCGATTCGACAAATTACAGTTCGTTCGGCAGAACACGGCGTACTATTTTGACCCTGATAACGCTATCTCGAGGGCA
Source organism: Halieaceae bacterium (assembly GCA_002689915.1). Lineage (GTDB taxonomy): Bacteria > Pseudomonadota > Gammaproteobacteria > Pseudomonadales > Halieaceae > Luminiphilus > Luminiphilus aquimaris. The sequence goes on from NZIJ01000030.1 coordinate 44,763, forward strand.
TCACAGGCCAATATTTCGCGAGCCGTATTGGCAGTCACCGCGATTGCTGCCGAGAACGAGGAAACCGGCGAGGTCTTAATCGACTCAGACGCGCTTTTCTTGTCTGAGGCATTTGCCAATGTCACTTACTACGGCGGCGATGATCCGGGTGATCGCTTTACGCTTGGTGGCTTGGATCCGGAAAAGAGCCAAATTCTTGACTTGCGTAACTACCCCGAAAATACAGCGGTGGAAGTCGAGTATGTGTTTAACAATCCCAAGCCTAAGCGTGGCGGGAGCGATGCGGTAACCGATGCACGCAACGTATCTATCACCGTCCGCCATACGTGGATAGAAGTGCCAGAGAACGACTACCAGCCTCGCTTCGCTGATGCGAGACTCGGATCGTTTAACGTACAGGTAACAGATCTCACCTCAACTGATTCAGCACCCTACCGCGATTTACTGGAGCGCTGGCACTTGGTGAAGAAGGATCCTTTGGCTGAAATATCAGACCCCGTTGAGCCGATAACGTGGTGGATTGAAAACACGACCCCTATCGAATGGCGTGACCTGATTATGGGAGCGGCGCTCGAGTGGAATAAGGCGTTTGAGCACGCAGGGTTCAGCAACGCTATGGTCGTTAAAGTACAGCCCGACGACGCTGACTGGGACGCGGGTGATATTCGCTACAACGTATTGCGTTGGACTTCATCACCACGACCCCCGTTTGGTGGGTATGGACCGAGCTTTTCTAATCCGCGAACCGGTCAGTTACTCGGTGCCGACATCATGCTCGAGTACTCCTTCCTTAATCGCTCAAAGCTAACGCGCGAGTTGATCCAAGGTGAAGCGCTCGAGCCCATGATGCTGGGTGGTCACGACGCGCGCCTTTGTTCTGTTGGACATGCAATCGCCGAGGGCGGGCTCATGGCTGATATCGCTCTTCAAATGGACGGTGGTGATGCGGACATCGAGGAACAGCTCAAGCGCGATCGCCTGTACTACCTGATTCTTCATGAGTTGGGCCACACACTGGGTATGAACCACAATATGAAGGCCACTCAACTGCTTAGTCCCGCGCAACTCGCGGACCCAGAGGTACTTGAGTCGGGTGTTATTTCGGGCTCAGTGATGGACTATCCCGCGGTTAATTATGCCGCCGACCGCGATGATCAAACACTGTTCTACACCATTGCGCCGGGACCTTATGACGATTGGTATATCGAATACGCCTACTCGCCCGGTTTATCGAACCCTGACAGCGAAGTTGAACGACTCGAGGCAATTGCAGCGCGGTCAACCGAACATGCTTTGTCGTTTGGTAACGACGCCGATGACATGCGCAGCCCGGGCAGAGGTATGGACCCGCGCGTCAATATTTATGACAACAGCTCTGACTCGATTGCTTACGCGTCGAATCAAATGAAGCTTATGCACGACACTTTGAACAAGACAGCAAAGTGGACACCCGATGAGGGTGACTCCTACGAGGATGTGGTCGATGGTGTGGCCTTGCTGGTTCGTCTTTGGGGCACAAATGCGGGCGTGATTTCGCGATGGATTGGCGGTGTGTACGTCGACCGGGCCGTCGTTGGACAGGAAGGTGCGACGGAGCCCTTCAGACCTGTTGAGCGGGAGCGTCAAAAAGCGGCGATGGCAGCACTCAGTGATCAGCTGTTTAGCCCGGAGGCCTTTGAGATCGATGGCGCGCTATGGCGCCAGGCGGCACCTGAGCGTCGCGGCTTTGAGCACGGTGGTAGTACCGAAGACCCTAAAATCCATCGNGCNGTGTTGTCTTCGCAAAAGCGCGTGTTCGATCACTTGCTGAACTCCACTGTCCTCAANCGAATCACAGANACTGAGCTCTATGGAAATGAATACCCATTGGTAGAGGTNTTCGAAGACCTCACCGATGCGNTATTTGCAGCAGATGCACGCGGCAGCGTTAACAGCTTCCGTCGTAACTTACAGGTCGAGTATGTTGATCGNCTTACCATGATGGCGAGTGAGGAAGGTGCATCGAAGTATCACAGCACTGCGCAAGCACTGGCGGTTTTGACACTGTCGGAGCTTCGCGATCAGCTGGCAAGCAAGCGTCGTGGCGATCGCGTCTCTCAGGCACACGCCAAGTTGCTGGTGATGAATATTGATCGAGCGATGGATAACGAGTAATCGAAACGCGAGACACTGCGTCTAGTCGAGAAGGGGGCTGAATAACAGCCCCCTTTTTTTGAGCGAACGGGTAGGGCCTCCTCTCAATTGAGACCTTATCGCGATATTAAAGCGCCCTCAGCACGCAAAAAGTGTAAGTGGTCGGGGCGCAAGCCGGAGCTCGCGCTGTACACAAAGTGTATAAGCCCCCAATATGCCTCGCGCCTCGTGTCCTTCCTCGTTGTGCTTACGTCCACGGCGATTAAAAGGCATGTAAACTATGGGTTTTGGGTAAGGGAACTGTCGGATGTCTAATCCAATTTTGGATGTCATTGCGCGAAAGGGATGGTGTGTCACTGATGGCGCTACGGGCTCCAATTTTTTTGGCCGAGGACTAGAAGCAGGATATCCACCCGAACTTTGGTGTCTCGAGCGGCCCGAGGAAGTTCTCTGGTTGCACGGTGAATTTTTGAAGGCTGGCGCAGACCTTATTCTCACTAATAGTTTTGGGTCTAACGCGCCGCGTTTAAAGCTCCACAAGAGCGAGCACCGTGTTCACGAAATAAACAAAGCCGCGGCACAACTGGCCCGACAGGCGGTTTCAGAATTTGCAGATATCAGTGGGCATATAGCCGTTGTTGCCGGATCAATGGGCCCTACCGGCGAGCTTTTCGCACCCATGGGCGAGCTTACCCACGAGTCGACGGTAGCCTTTTTTACCGAGCAGGCAGAGGCGCTCGCCGAAGGGGGTGCCGATGCGCTTTGGATCGAGACCATGTCGTCAACGGAGGAGGTTGCAGCCGCCGTTGAGGCCGCAAAGAAAACGGGTTTACCCGTTGCGGCAACGCTGACCTTCGATACGGCGCGTCGCTCGATGATGGGCGTCACTCCCACCGAATATGCAAGCTTTGCTCAGGAAGTTGGCCTCGATCTGATTGGCTCAAACTGCGGGATTGGTCCCGCTGAGCTCATGGATTCGACGACAGAGCTGTTAAATGCCAACAGTGGTTTACCAATTATCGCTAAAGGGAACTGTGGTATCCCTCAGTATGTCGATGGTGAGATTCACTTTCATGGCAGTCCTGAGCTCATGGCACAGTATGCGTTGCATGCGCGAGACGCGGGGGCCACGGTTATCGGTGGGTGCTGCGGAACGACGCCGGAGCATTTAGCCGCGATGGTTGAGGCACTCAATTCAACCCCCGCTCGCCCGTTTGACCCGCTTGCTATGACGCAAGCGCTGGGTAAGCCGTGGCCCGATCTGTCAGATCGAGGCAGCTCAGGTGGTGGACGCCGGTCGCGAAGGCGACAGGGTTAAATGCCCATACGGGTGACTAAGTCGCTTCGAAACGATTTGCTTCGCGATTTTTTCGTACGCGACTGGCCTCAAAAATCTGACCGCTCATAGCAATGTAAACACCCGGTTTGGCTGTTTGCACGGCGGCTACGGCCATGCCCAAATTGAACACCGCGTCCGTGGTTCGAAAACGGGCTGGCGTCAATGCGCCGGTTAGGACAACCGTCTTGTCGGCGATGCCCTCGAGGGCTTTCGCGGTCTCAGGCATGGTGTCCGTGCCATGGGTAATAACGAAGTGCGTATTTGGGTCGTTCTCGATATGCGCTCGAATGCTCTCGCGATCCGTCTTCGTCATTTCGATGCTGTCTTTTTTCATCAGCGCAACAACATCGTAGTCAAAGTCCACTAGGGCATCGGTCAAAATCGCTGTTGCGATTGAATCGCCCACTTCAAATTGGCTCAGCGCATCGAAGTAGATCTTGTCGATCGTACCGCCGGTTGAGATGAATTGAATCTTCATTGTCTTGTCAAAATCCCCAGAGAATCGATCTGCGCCGGTTGAGAGATGCGCCGACGTAAATGAGCGTAGAAAAAGTGCGCGCCAAAAGGCGTGACGCGGACATACTTTTTAATGCCTAAATCCTAGTGTTTCATCCTCCACCTTTGTCACAGACGACTTATCAAAGCCTCGGTTTCTGTCCAGGTGCGTTGGGCCGTTTCTGAATCGATAGCCCATTGCCGTACGCCAGTGAAAGCGTTGCTCTCATCGGGAACCACGTCTGATACGTTGCAGTCTTCGCAGTAAACGCCGCCGATATTATCAAGCAAGCTGTGGGTGGCTGCCCATAGGGAGGTTGCGCAGCCCTGTGTTGTCGTTTTGAACAGTTTTTCAGCTACGGGAGAGGGGCGACCGTCCGTATCAGTCCAGCCAAACTCTGCCATCTCTGCATTCCCTAAGTGGCGTTGCAACGGGGTGAAAATGCCACCGGGGTGCACAGAAAAGCTGCGGATGCCGTTACCTGCTTCACGGCGATCCAACTCAACGGCCATCAGCGACTGTGCCGATTTAGCCTGTCCGTAGGCCTGCCATTTGTCGTACTCCCGGTCGGTATAGTTCATGTCGTCGAAGCGGACCGCACTCATGCGGTGTGCGATCGACGACAAGGTAACTAAGCGAGCACCGCGGGCTGCGCGAAGTGCGGGTAGCAAGGTTTGCAAGAGGACAAAATGACCTACATGGTTGACACCTAGCTGCCACTCAAGTCCTTGCTGCGTTCGATACAGCGGGCAGGCCATGACACCTGCGTTAAAAATGGCAATATCGATTGTTGGATGCTTCGCCGCGATAGCCTCGCCAAAACGCGTAACGCTTGGCAAGTCGCTCAGGTCCATAAACCCGATTTGCTCAGCCCCAATGACACCGTCTAAGGTTGTCACAGCGCGATCGACATCGCGCGAGGGAACAATAACTTTTGCGCCGGCACCCGTTAGTGCTCTGACGGTTTCAAAACCAATTCCAGAATAGCCACCTGTCACCAGGGCCACTTTTCCTGATAGGTCGATGCCCGACATGACCTCGCTCGCCTCGGATTTATTTCCAAAACCTGTTTCGATGGAATGTTGCTGTTCAGAAATACTCATGAGGCACCTTCTCGTTGGGGGCTTGTAGCCGCCTAGTCTCGCTCGAACTGGCGACAGTAGCTACTATGGTGACACTGAAAGTGTTTGTGAAAAATAAGGATAGACCCATGTCACTCGAAACAATTTTTAGTCTATGCGGTGCTTTGGCGATGCTGGGTTGGCTGGGGCTAGTTGTGGCTCCGACCACAGACCTTGCTCGGCGCTTGTATCCCTCGCTTGTGGCGCCAGTCATGTTAGGTCTGGTGTATGCCTATTTGATGATTAGCTTCCAAGGAGAGGCTCCTGCAGAGGGTGGCTTTGGCACACTCGAGGAGGTGAAAGCGCTGTTTAGCGTCGATGCACTCTTGCTCGCAGGATGGATTCACTATTTGGTATTCGATCTTTTTATCGGCGCATGGATTCTAAGAGACAGTCAGTCCCATCAGATTAATCACTTCCTGGTCATTCCGTGCCTGTTTTTCACCTTGATGGCCGGACCGATCGGCCTGCTGTTGTATCTCTTACTGCGCGCTATCAAGGGTCAAGCCAATTAGGGTCAAGTCAATGAGGGTCAAGCCAATTAGGGTGAGGCAATGAGGGGCAAGCCAACAGCTAACCGGAGCACAGAGCCCTAACGTTTCTGTGCTTTAGCGAGCATCTTGGTTTGGCCTGCCCGGTCTTATGCCGCTGTTAATCAGACCTTTAATTCAGCCCGCTAGCGCTCAGTCGGTTTTTAGGTTCTTAGCGATCGCATCGAGGAAGCCGTTCATGTCGACAATGCGTTCCTTTTCGGGGTGAGTAGTTTTACCTTTTAAATCACCCGTAATGATGCCTTGTGCCACAGTCTCGATGAGAGCCCCTTTGAGTCGCTCTGCGTAATCGCTGAGGGCTTGGTTGGCTTCTCTCAACGCGAGTTCCTCTAACGCACTGGCGACGGCAAAAATGAGCGCTGATGAGTTGAAGTTTGCCTCTTTACCCTCGGTTTCGAGGTATCGCATGTAGAGATCGTGTGCCGTTCCGTGTGGTGCTTCGAACAGCTTAGTACCGTCTTTACTGATAATTGCTGAGCTTGCGGTCGCAAGACTTCCACCGAGGGCGGCGGAGATATCCGAGAAGATATCGCCGTCAAGATTTTGGGCAGGGTAGAGCCCCCAGCGAGGTGGATCGCAGATCATCTTACTGAGCTGACGCGAGGGTCGCATGATCATGAAAGAAGGTGGGGGGGTGTCGAGCGCTGCCAGCTCTTTTCGAATCTCTAAAATGATCGAACTGTAAACTTCGTCGTAGTTGACGAACTCTCGCTTCAGACCGAAATAGACTTCTTTCTTATTCGCCGCCGCATCTTTAAAGACTTGGCTAACCCAATCTTTGATCGCTTCGCGGTCGTTCGACATAAAGAGGATGGGGTCGCCCTCGTCCACGTAGCGGGCGTGTTTCTCTTCACCGTCGACGATCACTTTGATCACACCTTTTTCGGGTGCTGGCGAGTTATAACTGCCGTACTGGTCACCGCCGCCTGCGCTCATTCTCGATATCGATACATGCGCTTTGCGCTCGGGGAGACCATAACGCTTGAGCTGCTGAACGAGTTTGAAGAGCTTCATGCCGCTCACGTTATCGGGTACACCCCATAGCGCCCGTGCAGGTGGGTTTGAAACAATACGAGCAGCCTGCGCATCGATGAGTTCGTAGTGGTAGCTAAGACCTGCCTTCGCAACCTTCGCTTTGTAGTCTTGCTCGTAAATTTCTTCGATAGCCGTGCGCATAACACCGTCGTAGCCAGAAACGACCGTATCTTTAAGGCCAAGATAAATATCTCGCTGCTCATCAATTGCACGCTGGAAGAAGCGATGCGCCCAGGCTTTGACATCCTCAAGATCATTGGTAGCCAACATCCAGGGGTCGCCTTTGTTTAGCGAGCGTCGATGAAGTTCAACCGGGTCGCCGCTTGTGCCGACAAATACAACCTTCGCCACGCCTGTGGCGTTTGAGAGTTCGCTATAACTGAAGTCCAAGCCACCTGTTTCCATGGTGTCCACTTCAATGTCACGACCGATCCAGTCTGGTCGAACGCTCTTGAGGTTCTTGAACTCGATATCCTCGCGGGTGATGTTGCCACTGATACCTTTGCGGATGGCGCCATTCGGCGACTTCGTCGCAAGTGGGTCGAGCTCAGCTTCTTTGATGTCAGGGTGCTTGGCCAGGAGGTCATCAAGCTGCGCACGGTTGACGGTCATGCCCGCATTTTTAATGCCGACCCCGTGCTCTTTCAATGCCGAAATTGCGTCGTGAATTGCCTTCCCGTTACTCGTGAAACGGTTGGGTGCAGAGAGATCTATTTCCACAAGCTCAATATCGAGTGGCAGCGAGACAAAACGCGCCAATATTTCGGTAAATGCGACTTGTGCCATTTCGTCGCCGTGCAGCACAACAAGTGGCTTTTCGACCTTGATTTTCTCGCCCACGGCGAACCCCCTCATGAAAAGTATCGTGGCTATATTTACCAGCGTTTATGCGGCCGCAGGGTATCCGAGAAGCCCGGTAAACCCTAGGTTACTTTTCCACAGATGACCCACTTTTGCGGTGAGCGGTGCCTTGCGCCGTTTAGCGGGCTTCTTTTTCTCTTTCAGAGCCCAGTATTAGCGAGGTTCCTCGAGAAGGTCGCCGAAGAAGATACCGTTTACCAGCAATCGCTGAGTTCCCCACCAGAAAGCGCGGAAGGTAGGGCTGTCCAGACTGAGAACGACGGCACCTTGCCCCCGCTCGTCGACCACCAACCCCGCCGAATTGGCAACTAGCGTACGATTTTCCTCCGACATATAACCCGACAGCAAGGGCGAATCGGTGTATACAACGGGTGAAGAATAGGCATTTGACGACGGATTCATGAACCGGTTTGTGGTTCTAAAGACCGCGAGCTCGCTGGAGGTATAGCCGTAGCCCAAGGGATGTGAGGTATCGAGGTTGCCCTGCAAGATCGCACCACGCACCAACGTAAAGGCGTACTCGTCCGAGGCGGTTGAGAAAGGCTTCCGCTCTGGGAGCAGGGCACCTTGAGTTTCAGGGCTCGCCTTGTTGTTCCTCGCACGCTTCAACTCAGCAGCTTGCCGTTGTGCAGGCGTCTCGCGCCAGGTTGCCTCGGTCAGACCCTCGCCGGCTGCCCAAGCCACCGTTGATGCACCTTGTAGCCACAACACGCCACCGTTTTTCACGAACGCATCCAGTTGTGCCGTGGCGCCAGCCGCTCGGAGCGGTGTGGTCATGATGACATGCGTGTATCGATCAAGTTCAACGCGCTTCAGGTTATGGCTGTCTACCATCGTTATCGGCATATCGACGCGCGTATCGAGAAGGTGCCAGATTTCACCAGTGCCATAGGCGGAGGTGCCCGGCCCCGTAACTAAGACGACGTTTGGAAGCGAGAGTACATCAAAGTCACGACTGCCCAGATCAATTCCCTCGGGCGTGTAACTGCTAGCCGCCGGATAAACACCTAAGCCTTTTGAAACTGCCTCGGACAGCCGCGACAGCGCCGCCTCTGGAATCGACTCTTGGAGTTCGGGCGCCACAAACAGCGTGCCATAGCCGAAGTTAACGGCGCCCTCGTTGGTGGTCAGTGCCGTAAAGGGTGCTTTCGCAACTCTTACATTAGCCCCTGCTTCGAGTAAGTCGTAAAGCAGTGCGGGGCTGTTTGCGTCACGCCAGTCAATAAGGTAGCCAATGGGAGACTGAGTAAGTGCCAATGCCTGACCCGCTTCAGAGGGAGCCAGCGCTTTGGTCTTTGCGTTTCTCACGGGTTCACGGGTATGCGAGAGGTTGAAGGCCCAGGGGAGTGTCCACGTTGAGACGTCGTAAAAGACGTTCTCCTCAAATTCCAACTGCGCTCGCCAGAGCGTCTCTAAATAGGTCGCCTGTGGCTGATCGAGTGGTATGGCAATGGCCTGACCTGCCTTGAACACTTGACCTTCTGCGGTGACATCGTTGGCTAGCGTTTCGACCTCAATCTGATGGCCCTTCAGAATTCGTACGAATTCTTGTAAGCGCGTGCTATCGCCCTCGGCGCTCGCAAGGTAATGCCCGCGTGAGCGCTTTTGCTTGCCGTAGAAATTGCGCTGATAGTCCAGTAATTCGTCTTTGAGCTCAGCGGTTGCTTTGAGCGACGAAAGTGACGCCCTAAATTGATTGGAAATGCTAAATGGGAAGGTCAGTTCTCCGTTAAGTGTGCTCTGACCCGCGCCGCGCGAAGAGGGTTGTTCGAATAAAATGCCTACGGTGCCAAACAGATCAGGGTAGGTTGAGCCTTTACCCATGAAGAAGTCGTCGTAACCCTCTTCGGTAAAGAAGCGAACTCCCTCAGCATCGAACGCTGCCGCATGGTACTCGCCAATCTTAGCCGTCAGTAACTGGTTGATTTTGGGCGTTAGTGGATTGGTGCGCTCGGGTTTTCCCGGCATGAAAAAGAAGTTGCTGTTACTGCCCTGCTCATGAAAATCCAGCTGCACATTAGGCTTCCACTCGTGAAATAAAGCCAGCCGTCCACGACTCTCTGGGTGCTGGTGAGGCAGCCAGTCGCGGTTTAGGTCAAACCAATAATAATTGGTTCTCCCATTGGGTACTGACTGAACGTGCTCACGGTCATTTGAATCAAAGCTGGGGTTCACACCACGGTGTGCGTTACTCCAGTAAGCAAATCGATCGAGCCCGTCAGGATTCAGCATGGGGTTAAAGATAATGACGACGTCTTCGAGTTGCGCAAGCAGCGCATCGTCCAAGGCAGCGTTTAAATAATAGGCGACTAATGGCGTTGCATTTGCACCACTTGGCTCGTTTCCGTGAATGCTGTACATCATATGCAGCACAGCGGGCTGCGTGTTCAGATCTACGTCAGCTTCGGGGTTGATAATGGCGGATCGGGCGCGCTTGATCTCGTCGAGGCGCGCGAGATTCTCCGGTGTGGACAGGGCGTAGCTGACGAGAGGCCTGCCGCCGTAGCTGCGCGCATGCTCACCAAGCGCCACCATGCGAGGTGACGCCTCTGCTAAGGCGTTTAAGTAATTCACGATCTCGTAGTGATACCAGTGGCGCTCTCCCACTCGCACTCCGGTGACTTCTTCGGGTGTAGGAATCGAAGCATTGACGACAGGCGGTCTATCGAAGATGTCGCTGAGTGTGAGGCTTTGAGCAAAAGCCGGGGCGTTGAAAATCAGAAGTAAGGGGAGCAGTAGGCGTTTCATGGGGGTTCTCGCGTCAATCATCCCCTGATAATAGCCAGTTTCGAGCTAGAAGTGACTACCCCCTCATTTTGCGTCAAGTCACCCGGATTCTGGAGCGTGTATTAACCGTGCCTAGGGCATTTGTACATCGTGTCTTTCAACGTTCAGCAATATTGCGCCGACTTTGCTCTGTTGGCGCGGCGTGCTTTTATGTGGCAACTGTATTCGGTACTCTCTTAACGAGGGCGCGTGTCACCATAACAATAACTACCGTGACAACGACTCCTTACGGTCACCAGACGAGGAGTATCGATGTCGACAAAGGGAAGCGTTAGTGTAGGGCGCAAAGTGGCCTATGGCTTTGGTTCGGTGGCTTTCGGCGTCAAGAGCAACGGCTTCGACTACTTTTTCCTGATTTTCTACAGCCAGGTGATGGGCGTCAGTGCTTATTTGGTCAGCCTTGCGCTGATGATTGCACTGATGGTGGATGCGTTGAGCGACCCGCTCATTGGGTATCTCTCCGATAATACGCGCTCGCGCTGGGGTAGGCGCCATCCATTTATGTACGCCGCTGCGATACCGGCGGCTGTGGCGTATTACTTTGTATGGAATCCGCCAGCGGGTCTTGAGGGCGATGCGCTCTTCCCCTATATCGTCACGATAGCCATCTTGGTAAGAACCTTGATTACCGTCTACGAGATTCCGAGTTCGTCTTTAGTGGCCGAAATGTCCNATGATTACGACGAGCGCACCAGCATGCTGAGCTACCGCTATTTCTTNGGGTGGACGGGCGGTACGCTCATGGGGGCTTTCGCCACCATTTTCATTTTGGTACCGACNGCGACCGTACAAAATGGCATGTTCAACGTTGAGGGGCATGGCCAGGTCGGCGCGATTGCGGCAATGAGTNTCTTTCNAGCTATCATGATTTCGNCNCTGGGCACCCNCAAGATGATTCCCGNCCTGAAGCCGCCTCCGCCGGCCCGAAAGCTGAGTTTGATGTTGATCTATCGTGAGGTGTTTGAAACGCTGGCAAGTCGCTCGTTTCTCGCCCTTTTCTTGGCCGCGCTTTTTGGTGCGGTTGCTTCAGGTGTTTCAACAACGCTCAGCTTTTATTTCTCCACTTTCTTCTGGGGGTTTTCCACTGAACAGATTGGTCTGATCTCCTTAAGTGTGGTGATTTCAGCGCTCATGGCGTTTTTTATATCGCCGGCCATCTCGCGACGTCTCGGTAAAAAACGCGGCGCAATAACCATTGGCCTAATGGCATTTACCGTAGCCCCTGCACCCATTCTCTTGCGCTTGCTTGGACTCATGCCTGAAAACAGTGACCCAATGCTTTTTCCACTTGTTCTGAGCATTATCGTTGTAGATGTGGCTTTGATTATTGCTTACCAGACACTCTCCTCTTCCATGATTGCGGACTTGGTGGAAGAGGCAGAAATTAAAACGCAGCGCAGGAGCGAGGGTGTCTTTTTCGCGTCAGTGACCTTTGTCAGAAAGGTGACCCAAGGTATTGGTGCGGCGGTTGCCGGGGTGTTGCTGACAGTCAGCCAATTTCCCGCAGGCGCTACACCCGATCAAGTGCCTGAGGCCGTGCTGACGACATTTGGTTGGCTCTATGTGCCGGTGATTTTTGGATTGTGGATGATTATGATCGCCTGCCTGTCACTTTATTCGGTTGACCGGCACAGGCATGAGGCGAATTTGGAAACGCTCGCTAAGCGTTCCTAGTCTCGGTTTTTGAATCAGGACAGGTCTCCCGTCTCCCGGTTAGCTGACCGACACGCCCGCGGGTGGGGTCGCGATAGAAGAGCACTCTAGATCCTCTCGCCTACCGTCTCGGTAACAAACCGGTTTGACTGGAGGTCGACAGCAGACACCCTTCCTCGGTGAACTGATGAGTGACACCCATGGCAACGCCCTCACGAAAGCCTGACATTTGCGTAACACACAAAATCCAATCCGTTGGCTCAACAGAAAAGATTCGCAGGGTGTTGTCGAGGCTTGTGCCCCCGCGAGTATTGCGATGTGCCCCCAGCATAAAGTCTGACGTAAGAGCCAACAGTCCAGACGTGATGGGGATGTCGCGAATGGGCTTGATCCACATGTACTCAAGTCCTGCATCAGGGTCTTCGAGCGCAGTCCGTCGATCGAATTCACAGATGAGATTCCCGTCGGTCTGTATCAACGGGTCGTCCTTTTTGGGGCAGTTCTTGGGGCTATCAACCTTGGGCATCTGGATAAACTGTCTGGAATTGCCGGGGCGTGCGCCAAGCGCTGCAAACATTGATTGCACGGGTTTACCGTCGGCACTTATATCAAGACGAACTTGGCTCAAACTGTTGCCACCGCTTTGTAGCGAGGTATCAACGTCAATTAGCTGGTGATTTCGTGCGGCTGCGTTGAATTGAATTGTGCTCCACAGCATGGGTTTATTCGTCGCCATTTCAGCCGCCTCAATGGCGATCGCTTGGGCCACGCCCCCCATGACGAACTCCACATCCTCGGGACCAACGCACATAGCGCGTGTCGCAGGCACTGAAAATCTACCGTCAACGGTTGTTGAGGCCATGGGTGTCCAAAAACTCATTTTTTCTCGCGAAGCGGGCTTGAATTGGAGGAGGATGCGCGCATCACGTAGAGGCAAGCGGCAACAATAATCGATGCGCCTATCCACGTGTTTATGCCGGGCCACTCCCCGAATAGGGTGAGTCCGATCAGGGCGGACCAAATAAGCTGGGTGTAGGTGAACGGCGCAAGCTTTGCGGCGGGGGCGCCCGAGTAGGCTAGGGTCGTCAGAGACCAAAAGCTGACCCCTAATACAGCTGCAACAGCGTAGCCGGTAAATAGCCCGTCAAGTGGCTGTATATCCATTAGGAAAAAGATGGGCAATACGTAAAGCGCAGGTAAGGTGTTGGCAAAAAAAGCCACGACAATGGGGTCCTCGCTCTGGGATCTAAAGCGGAGTAGCACGACCGAGACAGAGTGAAACAGCGACGCAAAGATTGGTGCCAGATAACCAAATAGTGGTCCCTCGAGATTGGCGGAAAAGAGATTCGCCTCGAAGTGAATAATATAAAGCGCGCCACTGAATCCGAGTAGCGTTCCGATGATCACGTCGCGCTTGAGGGGCTCTTTCAGAAGTAGCCAAGCGAGTGGCCCGACCATCAAGGTGCCTGTTAGTCCTAGGGCGGCGGCGGTGGCTAGGGGAATAACGGAAACACCCCAGAAAAAGAGCCCCGCGGACATGATCTGGAAAAAGCCACGGAGTAAGTGAAACGGCACTGCCTGCCACCCCGGAAGCTGGGGCCGAAATAGGCTCCACAGAAGGATCGCCAAGCAGGCGCCAAGCGAGTAGCGCCAAGCCGTAACCACGATCACGCTCTCGTGGACTGACAGTCCCTTTATCATGGCGTTCATGCACGAGGCGAAAAAGATCGCAGCGGCCGCATGCAAATAGGGTGAGCGAATAAAGCTGTGATACTGCGACATAGGGTTTAAACCAGGCAGGCCCTCGTATAGAGGGCCCTCTGCACAACTACCTTGGTTGTTTTTGGGGTGCGTTTATCCCAAATGGGAATCCGCGTCAGTGGCGATAATGCCTGCCAGACGCTTAGCTAGCGACTGTTTTTTTCCAAAGTCAGTCTCTCTGAGGACTTGAATGCGCTGTGCTTGGGGCGACCCGGCACCGTGCATTGACTCTGTGAGATAACCAACCGCATTTCTCCCCAAGGTCATATTTTCGATAAGACGGAGCATTCTCGTCCGATCTTCAGTGCTGACTGAGGTTTTACCCTGAAGGTACTTATCGAGTTTTGGGCCAATTGTTTCGTGCTCGAAATCTGCTTGAGAGGGCAGTGTGACCATAAGACCACCGGCTAGGTCTTGAGCGAGTCGGGATATCTCGTAGGGAAAGCGCGTCACGTTGTGCTTACAAATATTCGCGAGGATGGGATCATTTATGAAGGCACCACTTTCGTGCTGTGTCGCTTCATAAGACGATGCGATGCCCGAGGAGTAGATGGTCTCGTTAAGGTGAGTCATCTCCACCAGTTTATCGCGCACATGACTCGCTGTTTCGGCACCGTTCATTTCGGCAACACTCGAAGCGGCGCCAATCATAACGTCACCGAGTCCTGTTTTGCAGACATAGCTGGCTCGGTGGTAGGCGGTAAATCGAGAGACGAGTTCCTGCGCAAATTCGTATTCGCCGTCCATCAGTACGTGTTCCCATGGGATGAATACATCGTCAAAAATAACGAGTGTTTCCTGGCCGCCATACTTCGCGTTGCCTTTGTCGATGTCACCCACCTCGAGCGCTCGGGTATCACAGGACTGTCGCCCGTAAATATAGGTGAGGCCCGGTGCGGTGGCTGGAATCATGCCAATGACCGCGTAGTCCTTATCGGCCTCTCGCATATTCATGGTGGGCATGACGCAGATCCAGTGTGAGTTGAGTCCGCCTGTCATATGGGCCTTCGCGCCTGTCACGTAGAGACCTTTCTCGGTTCGACGCGTGACATGCATGAAGAGATCGGGGTCTGCCTGATCGCTTGGACGCTTGCTCCGATCACCTTTGGGGTCGGTCATGCCGGCGCCCACAATCAGATTGCGTTTTTGTGCTTTTTTCAGGAAGTCGACATAACGTTGGTGGTAGCGCGTACCGTGTGACTTGTCGATATCGTAGGTAATGGAAAAGAGTACGCTCAAGGTGTCGAGGCCGGCGCAGCGTTGAAAACAGGTGCCTGTGAGCTGGCCCATGCGCCGTTGCATTTTGTTTTTCTGAACAAGGTCCTGCGGTGACTCGGGCACATGCAAAAATCGGTTGATCTGCTGTTGTGCAATTGACGACCAAACAGTTGCGAGCTGCGGATCTTCGTCTGCGAGGATATAAGACTCCGCCATGGCGTTGATGGAGGGCCGGATGATCGGGTGATCAACGGGCTCTTCGACGCGCTCGCCCAACAGGAATACCTCGAGTTTTCTCCCTCTGAGACTCTCAATATAGTCTTGCGCCGTTTTGAGCTCAGAGAATTGCTGCCATTGTTGCTCGGCGGTGAGCTCTTTGCGCTGGCCTTGGGTAAGGTCGTTCATGGCTGATGTCCTTTTTATTTGCCATCAGTTAAAGCAGAAATATCGGTGCAGAGCAATGACAGCGATCCGCCGATTTTTGTCAGACTTTGCTACATTGCTCTCAGGCGACGCGATGCCTTTGAATAATAATGAGTAGTGAGGACATCACATGACAGCGGCAGTATCTGGCAATCTCAACTTCGACCCCGATCAGTTGCGAGAAAAATACAGACAGGAGCGTGATAAGCGCATCCGCTCTGACGGTAATGATCAGTACATCGAGGTCACTGGCGATTTTTCACACTATGTCGACGACCCTTACGTTGAACCGGGTTTTGAACGCGCTCCTGTGACGACACAAGTAGAAGTTCTGATTATCGGTGGTGGTTTCGGCGGCATGCTCGCCGCGGCGCGACTTCGTGATGCCGGAATTAATGACCTAATGATTGTCGAAAAAGGTGGCGGCTTTGGTGGTACCTGGTACTGGAATCGCTACCCCGGAGCCTCGTGTGATATTGAGTCTCTCGTTTATTTTCCGCTTCTTGAGGAGACTGGATTTATTCCCAAGCAGCGCTACACGAACGCCACGGAGACACTCGAGTACTGTCAACTTATCGCGGAGCAATACAAGCTCAATGACATTGCGCTCATGCAAACGCAGATTCTCAGTACCGACTGGTCGGAGGAAGAGAGGCTGTGGGTTGCTCGCACAAATCGAGGGGACAGCATAAAAGCCAACTTCGTGATTCATTCAAATGGGCCGCTGAATCGCCCTAAATTGCCGGCTATACCCGGTATCGATAAGTTCACCGGGCACACCTTTCACACCAGTCGCTGGGATTATCGCTATACAGGCGGTGGACCCTTCGGTGGGCTCGACAAGCTCGCTGATAAGCGCGTGGCTGTTATAGGCACCGGCGCTACAGCGGTGCAGTGTGTACCTCACCTCGCGGCATCGGCCAAGGAGCTGTATGTTTTTCAACGTACACCCTCGTCGATTGATGTTCGAAATAACACGCAAATTGACGGTGACTGGCTAAAGAGTCAGCCGCCTGGTTGGCATCACAAGCGCCGAACGAATTTTGAGTCTCTTCTTGCCGGAATGCCGGTCAAAGAAGACCTGGTGCACGACGGTTGGACTGAGGCCTTCAGGGATATCTTTGGGGGCGTTCGCCAGTATCGCCCCAGTGGCTGGCGTCTGTTGTTATGGAGTTTAGGGTGGGCGCTCTCCAGCGCGCGTAAAGAGCGCGGTATTAAGCAATACTTGACCGACAAGGCGATGGTTGAAATGGGTCTCCAGGAGAAAATGGAAATGGCCGACTTCGCCAAAATGGAAAAAGTGCGGGCACGTGCCGACTCAGTGGTAGAGGACACAGAAACCGCCGAATCGCTCAAACCTTATTACCGTCAGTTTTGTAAGCGCCCCTGCTTCCACGACGAATACCTACAGGCCTTTAATAATGCCAACGTAAGGTTGGTCGATACCGAGGGAAAAGGTGTTGAGGCCTTCACGGCAAAGGGTATCGTCGCGAACGGACAGGAGTTTGAAGTCGATTGTATTGTCTTTGCAACGGGTTTTGAGGTCGGAACTGACTACTCTCGTCGCGCGGGCTACTCCGTTACGGGGGTCGACGGTTTGACGATCTCTGATAAATGGGCCGATGGCATGGCGACGTTTCACGGCCTCCACACACGCGGCTTTCCCAACGCTTTTTTCTTTGGTCCCCAGCAATCGGGCTTTACAGCGACCTACACATTTGCCCTCGATGAGAACGCGATGCAGACCGCCTACATTTTGGGTGAACTGAAGAAACGCGGCGCGACGCGCATCGATGCCTCAGAAAAGGCCGAGAAAGCTTGGATTAACACCATCAAGCGCGTTGCGAGACAAACTGAGGAATTCCAAAAGTCCTGCACGCCCGGTTATTACAATAACGAGGGTCACGTTGAGTTCGAGTCGCAAAATACCTTTTACGGCGGTGGGCCTATTGAGTTTTTTAACCTCATGGCCAAGTGGCGCGCCGCAGGTGATCTCAAAGGGCTAGAAATCCAATAGCGTCCGTTTGGGTTTGTCGAGGAAGTGTTACCGAGATAGCGTTGATAGCGGGTAAAGAGGGTTCTTAGAGGCCTAGGCTATGACAATTCGCGCATTCACCAACGCGCTTGTTTTTCTCGCACTTGCCGGTTGCGATAGCGTCGCAACGCCGGACGCGGAGGACGCGAAGAAAGGCTCATCCGCGCATCTTAGAGGTGTCCTCGCTGCAATTGACGACAAAGCACTGGCATCGAGTGAGCCAAGCGGTGACTGGATAACCTATGGGCAAACCTACCGTGAGCAGCGTTATTCGCCCCTGGATGAGATCAATCGTACCAACGTGGATAAACTGGGCCTTGCCTGGCATCTCGAATTGGGCGATCGCCGAGGTATTCAGGCGACGCCTCTTGCTATCGATGGCATCTTGTTTTTCACGACGACTTGGTCGGTGGTTCATGCGGTTGATGCGAGGACGGGAGATGTATTGTGGTCGTTCGACCCAAAGGTTGATAGAAGTAAGGCGGCCGATTTTTGTTGCGGTGTTATTAACCGAGGGCTAGCTGCGTATCAGGGGGCGCTGTTTCTAGGCACGCTCGACGGACGTCTGATTTCAATCGACGGCGCGACGGGTCGTGTTAATTGGCAACAAGAAACCGTACCTCAGGATTCAAATTACTCCATTACCGGCGCACCGCGGGTCGTCAAAGGCAATGTGGTCATTGGTAACGCCGGTGGGGAATATCAGGGGGTTCGAGGCTACGT
>NZIJ01000075.1 GCA_002689915.1 Halieaceae bacterium
CTGAAAATCGACAGTTGGCTGCCATGGCTGCCCTTCGCAGCGCCAGTCGTAACTCAAGCGAGAAGCCTCTCAAGCAAAGATGTCCTGCTGCTGACGCATCAAGGTTACAGCCAAGTCTTGCAGCAAACGACCCGCTCTTTTTTACTGGAGGGCAGCGTGATTTCACTTAATTCAGAGCAGCATCGTGGGCAATGGGCGAGCCCATTATCGGGGCGTGCGCAAGCTGTCTTTGCTGCAAGCACAGCAAAACCTAAGCCGGTAGCAGTTGAAGATTCGGTACGTCTCGAGTGCTGGTACCGGGAACGAGGATTGCTGATCGAGATTAGCGACGCGGATTATGCAGAGCCAAAGCTAGCCGTTATTGGTTAACCGCAATAATAGGCGCCGTAAATCGGTGCCCCTCTCCGTAGTGCGTGGTGATAGGGTCAACTGCACTAACATTGGCAACAATTTTTTGTCGTAAGCGTTTAATCACGGCATCCAACGCGCGATTAGCCGAAGAGTCAAACCGGCCATACAACGCTCGAGTCAGTGCCTCTCGGTTAGTGGGTTCACTTGATGAGTCCGCCAGTGCGCAGCAAACTTTCACCTCATTGCGCGTTAGCGCGACGACTTGGCCGCTTGGTGCCACTAGTTCGCGTTGCAAGGCCTTTACTTGCCAAGGTACGTTTGTGCCACTCGTTTTTGAGGGGAAGCTGACGACAGATGCGCGTTTTGTCACGGGTGTCTGGGCAGGGGTCGCCATAGACGACATTGCAGCCACAATTTCAGCGGTGCCGTCGGGATCCCTTAGGATTAGCGATACGCCAGCCTGATAGAGACTAAGGCGGTTCTCGGCATTGTCTAACTTCCCGAAAAGCACCACATTTTTTGCGCGGTTCTCAGCAAGGTACTTCGCAACCACTTGGCCTGGTTGATCCGCCAGGTGCTGGTCGATCAGACATATCGAGAATCGCTCGGGTGACGACCATGCAGAGTAGCAATCGCGTGCAAGCGCAGCCCGAACAGTCTTGTAACCCAAAATATGAAGTGAATCAGTAAGCTGCTTTGCCAGAAAATTGTCTGACACAACTAACAACGCACTTGGTTTATTGGATGACTGGTTCATGATGTGTACCGAATACCGTACTCGCTCGCTGAGCACTTAGATTAACGTCTCAAACGTCACAAAGGTAGCTGCTATGACTCCTTTGTCGCATTTCTACGGACGACCCTTGGGTTGCTGTCACCGACCTTGCGTTAAGTCCGCCTTATTCAAGCGGTCGTCATTAACGCCCGAGCTTATCGAGAAGGCTGTAAAACAGCATTCCAGCTACGAGGCTCGGGCGCCGAAGCAGAGGTCCGCCTGGAAACTTAAGTGTCTTCAAGCTTGCCATCAGGTCAAAGTCTGCACAGCTGTTTGAAATCGCCGTCGCGATAAGTTTGCCGGCCAAGGTTGCCGTAGGTACGCCGTGCCCAGAGAACCCCTGTGCGTAGTAAATCACTCCGTTTTTAACGCCCATATCAGGCATCCGATTACGTGTGATCGCAAGTGTCCCACCCCAACCAAACTCGAGACGTGTATCGGCAAGCTCCGGATAAACACCCAAAAGTTGGGGGCGCACGAAGTCGGTAATTGAGTCGGGGAATTTGTCGCTGTAAGTCTCACCGCCACCGAAAATAAGTCTGCGGTCCTCGCTAAGTTTCCAATAGTTAATGACAAATAGACTGTCTGAGAGGGAGGCATCCAAGGGGTTGACCTGTCTGGCCATATCTTCGCTGAGTGGCTCGGTCGCAACAATAAAATTATTGATGGGCATGATGTTGCTGGCAATTGGCGAATAGAGTTGGTCCAGATAACCATTACACGCGATCACAACTCGCTCTGCGTTCACTGAGCCCGTTGCGGTGGAGATTTCAACACCTCGCGCATTCACCTTCAGCCTAGTCGCCCTGCTGTGCTCATAGATAACGCTGCCGGCCTTCATCGCGGCCCGCGCAAGCCCCAAGCAGTATTTGAGCGGGTGCAAGTGCCTTGCCCCGTTATCCAGTACCCCGTAGTGAAATCCGCGCGCGGAGCCTAAGGAGTGCAGTTCATTCTTATCGACCCCTGTGAGCTGGTCATAATCGTAGGCAGTTTCGAGATGCGCTATCTCCTCTTTTAGATCACGAACATGTGCGGCCTTCGCCGCAAAGTGAATGTTTCCTCGCCCGAATTCACACTCGATATTGTTTGCCTCTATGAGCGACTCGACGAGTCCGACAGCCTCTAAACCCAGTCGCCACAGGTCTTTAGCTGTGGATTTTCCGTACCACTTCTCCAATGCGAATTGATCGGCACGCTGCCCCGTGCCGACGTGTCCCCCGTTACGGCCCGAAGCGCCCCAGCCCACTCTTGCAGCCTCTAAAACGACAACGCGTTTTCCGGCCTTGGCAAGATGAAGAGCGGCTGAAAGACCCGTGTAGCCGGCGCCGATCACGCACACATCGGCCTGCACAGCACCCTTGAGAGAGCCTTGCTCAGGCAGCAGGGCTGTCGATGCGCAATACCAACTGTTT
The DNA here is from genome assembly GCA_002689915.1 of Halieaceae bacterium. Lineage (GTDB taxonomy): Bacteria > Pseudomonadota > Gammaproteobacteria > Pseudomonadales > Halieaceae > Luminiphilus > Luminiphilus aquimaris. Next base: position 2,539 of record NZIJ01000075.1, read on the forward strand.
GGATATTCGGATTTTATTAACGTCATGGGTGTAAGTATGAGGCTTGCGAGCAGTCTGGCGCCACACCATACTGGGGGTACCTAAGCAGAACGAAGGTTTTATGAGTGAGTCGAAGGAGCTACCTGAGCACAGCTCAACTATTGTTTACACGCCTGCGGCAGATGCGGTCTCAAGCCAGCTCAATCAGAACGATGACGAGATTCGTAAATGGCTCGAAGAAAACAATATCTCAGAGGTAGAGTGCCTCGTTCCTGATATGACAGGGAACGCGAGAGGGAAGTTTATTCCAGCACACCAATTTCTCTCGCGCTCGGATCTGAAGTTGCCTGAGTCAATCATGGTGCAAACGGTCACAGGCGAATATACGGACGAGCATTGGGACTTTGTCGAACCCACCGATACCGATATGTTGTTGGTGGCTGACCCAAAAACGCTTAGAAAAGTTCCGTGGGCAAGAGAGCCCACCGCACAGGTTATTGCCGACTGTTACAGAGCTTCTGGAGAGCCTCATCCTTTATCCTCACGAAACGTGCTCAAGCATGTTTTGGCACTCTACGAAGCAGCGGGATTGCGCGCGCAGGTTGCGCCCGAAGTCGAATTTTTTCTCGTGCAAAAAAATACAGACCCAGACTATGAGCTCATGCCGCCAAAAGGCCGTTCAGGGCGCCGAGAAGTGGCGCGCATGTCCTTTAGTATCGATGCCGTGGCTGAGTTTGAGGATTTTGTAGAGGACATGTATGACTTCGCTGACGAACAGGCCCTCAGTGTCGATACCCTCATCCACGAGAACGGCGCGGCGCAATTGGAGATCAACTTCAATCATGGCGACCCACTGGACATGGCTGATCAAGTCTTTGTCTTCAAGCGTACGGTCCGAGAAACCGCGCAGCGCCACGGTATGTATGCCACATTTATGGCAAAGCCTATGCAAAAAGAGCCTGGCTCAGCGCTTCATATTCATCAAAGCATTTTATCGGTAGAGACCGGGGAAAATATCTTTAATGGTGAGGATGGCGAGCCAACAGCTGAGCTTATGAACTACATCGCTGGGCTTCAGCGTTACACGCCGGATCTCATCAGTTTCTATGCGCCAAATGTGAATTCATATCGGCGCCTCGCGCCCGATATCTCGGCGCCGATCAATTTAAGTTGGGGATACGATAATCGCACAACGGCATTNAGAGTGCCGGATAGTTCGCCCGANAACCGGCGGGNGGAGAATCGTTTTCCCGGTGCGGATGCCAACCCCTATCTGGCTATTGCAGCATCATTGGCCAGTGGNCTANTGGGTCTGAAGGGCAAGCTGCAACCTACCGCACCTCANCAAGGNACGGCTAACGANGACAATGTTGAAGTGGCAAGGTCCCTNGAAGAGGCGGTNCGNCGCCTCAACGGNAANGCAGAATTAGCGCANGTGATGGACGACTTATTCCTGCGCGCCTACGCGGCAGTCAAGCTTGATGAATTTGAAGAGTTCAATCGNGTNATCAGCTCGTGGGAACGAGAGCATTTNCTGCTGCAAGTTTGAATTCAGGACACTGCANTAAACTATGACCTCCTCCTCTGAAACGAGCAGNCTNACCCCATACCAGTTCCTGAANTACGGTNTTTATGTNGCGCTGCTTGCCAACGTATTTTTGTTTTTGGTTGAGGAGATTGATTCGGCGGGNGCGATGAATGCCTCAGTCATTGGNGTTGCGAGTTTCTTTCAGATTTTTTCAACGACCATTGATACGGCAGCCTGGTTGGCCTTNCTGATCTTTTTCGAGTTAGAAACTTACGTGTTGTCAGATAANACGCTGCGTGGCCGCACGGGTCGGCTTATNCACNTCGTTCGCGCTTTNTGTTTGGNGACTATCTCNATAGCTTGCTGGGGTTATTTTGCTGAGTTTGCAGGACTTTTGGGCGTCAGCTCAGTCAANGCCTCAACCTGNGNTGNNATTGATAGTAGTTGGTCCGTGCTTNTNAATTTAGATAGGTTTGAGTCNCTGACGATCGACCCNTGTCTCACTGGCGATTGGGTGNCGTTAACTAACTATGAAAGGGTGATTGCGTCACCCGAGTCTTATCAACGAGCGNTTGTTCTGGCCGCCGTNGACTTTATTAATTCAGCAGCCTGGATTCTCGTNGTTGTNGTGTTGGAGTTGGAGGTGCGCTCAGTGTTGGCNTCCTCTGACCGCACATTTNTTGGTCAAGCCGTTATAANGCCCACCAAGGCATTCCTNTACTTNGTTTTATTCATGGCCGCGGTTTACTGGGGNTTNGAGGANGATTTTCTCGACTTTTGGGACGCTGTTTTGTGGTTGTTTGCCTTTTTTGTNATCGAGCGAAATGTGGCNTCNTGGCGACAAGAAACCGCGGCAGATGAGATANCTTCAGTCGCTAAAAACTGAAATCTTCATCGCCTANTTCTTCNCGTAGGCGTCTTGCCTCAAGCATATCCTCAGCCCTACGCCGCCNCGCCAAAAGGTCCGNGGGTGANGTNTTCGCTTTGNTCGGTATNTGAAGNAAATCAAAGTCGAGCTCGTCGGANTCATCGAGCATGACCAGCTCAATATCGTCCGAGCTNGANGGATCACGGTTGTCAGCAATATCAAACTGCATAGTCACCTCCAGAGAAGCCAAAGGTACAACGGTTCGAACATCTGTCAGCTGGACTNTCTACTGAGTTCGAGCGATTGGCAAGNGTTTTTTNCGCATTTTNCGNACCCTATTNAANNGCNGTAACGAACNACTCCCNCCACCGCATCCCTGCAGTGGTTCAACGTCCTTGTTGAGGGGCGGGAGCNCACTAAANTNTGCAATTCANGTGCCAAAAATAGANCTCNNTTANGGCGCTCGTGCTNCAGTGCCTTNTGGGGNGCTATTGGTATGATTTGAATGTGAGGTCGATACAGCGCCAAAGCGGATTACCGTGGNATGGACGCGTCCGNNGGNTGTCANAGTGCGTCCAATAANGACTTGATGTGTCCGGCAATGATCTCGGGGTCATCAGCGTCTACATCGACCGTGATGTNTGCGTATCGCTCATANAGAGGCACTCGCTCGTTANAAACGTCTTCNAACGTGTGATTACCGGGAGAGGCAATTCCTCGGTCTGGTGCCAGAGAGATTCTGTAATCAANGGTCGATAATTGCGCCCTGAGATAAACCACGATCGACGCCTTNNCGAGGCGCTGCATAATCGCNTCGCTGTAAACCACCGAGCCCCCGGTGGAGACNATGGCTGGATAAATGGTCATATCCAGCAAGACTTGCTCTTCGATANCACGCAGCGCTTCGTGGCCTTTTGCGGCGATGATCTCAGCGAGNGTCGCNCGCTCCTGCTCCTGAATGAGTAGGTCGGTGTCGACAAATGCCAGTCCAANTCGTTTCGCAAGTAAAACGCCGACNGTGCTTTTGCCGCTGCCTGGCATTCCTATCAAACTGATTACGCTTGTGGAGTGACTCGNCATGGTAATGTCCTNCATACTCTACTTTTCTTTTTCATCATCTCGGCNTCACGCCAGTCATCAGTCACANAGAGCCGAGGTCNATACGCTGGGAGGCGTAAATGTCGCTTGAAACACCCCTGACACAATTNCACGTTCGACTTGGTGCGAAATTAGTTGAGTTCGCGGGCTATACGATGCCCATCAGTTATCCGAACGGCATTATTGCAGAACATCAACATACGCGCTCTAAAGCGGGTCTTTTTGATGTCTCGCACATGGGGCAGGTCCTAGTAAGTGGGTCTAATGTGGCTAAATTGCTTGAGTCAGTTATGCCTGCTGACCTCGTGGCGCTCGCGCCAAATCGAAGCACCTANGCATTGCTTACAAATGACATGGGGGGCGTACGGGATGATCTCATTGCCACGAAGTTAGAAGATGGNCGATTCTTCTTGGTGCTGAATGCTTCCAATAAGCACGCTGATCTTGCCTACCTGAGGCAGGCGCTNCCTGAATTAACCTTCGAGCTATTGGACGATCGAGCGCTCTTGGCACTGCAGGGGCCTGAAGCAAGAGCGGTACTGTCTCGGCTGGNTANGNNTACTGAAAGTCTTGGGTTCATGAGCGCACGCGAGTGCAGCGTCAACGATATTCCTTGCTTTGTCACTTGCTCGGGGTACACGGGCGAAGACGGTTTCGAGCTTTCAGTCAATGCGAGTCAAGCTGAGCACCTAGCCGAGCTGTTATTGGCGGAGACTGAGGTTGCACCCATTGGGCTTGGTGCACGCGACTCGCTCAGACTGGAGGTTGGGCTGTGCTTGCATGGGCATGAGCTGTCACCGGAGATAACGCCCCTAGAGGCCCGGCTCAAATGGGCAATTGCGCCCTCTAGAAGGGCGGGAGGGGACCGCGAGGGTGGCTACCCAGGTGCGGCTATTCTCAACGAGCAAATGAGTAATGGCGTTAACCGCGTGCGCATTGGCTTGAGAGTGCTCGGGCGGCGTCCGGTGCGAGCCGGGCAGCCGTTGCTCAATGCGGACGGTCTCGAGGTGGGCAGTATTTGCTCTGATGCGTTTGGCGCGAGTGTTGGGGGTCCAATTGCGATGGGCTTTGTGCGCCCAGACTTTTCGCAAGTAGGTGCGATCCTCAAAGCCGATGTGCGTGGGAAGTTCATTGATTTGGAAGTTGTCGCGCTACCTATGTTACCCCAACGCTATTACCGGACTGACTAAAGAGCAGGCTTTCAACATTTGGCGTTCTTCTAGGTCTCGATCTTAGAAGGTCTTATCCAGCACATTTTTCAGAACTTATTCAGCGGAGGGTCTAATGTGCCCAATGTCGATCCGCTCTGAACTGCGTTGATAAGTACTCCATTTGGTCGGCGAGGACACGTTCCTTAGCAAGAAAGTGCCACTCATAGGCGTTGGGCCGGAAAGGCACAGCAAGAAGTGGCATTTTTGCTTCTTCTGGGGTTCGACAGTCTTTTAGCCAATTGCACCGTTTGCACGCGGCAACCACGTTTTCCCAGTTATTCCGCCCTCCTCGCGAAGTGGGCACTACGTGGTCGCGAGTCAGCTCGTGCCTTGCAAACTGGTGACCACAATAGAGGCATCGGTGGTCGTCCCGTCGAAACAAAGTGCGGTTACTGAGCGGCGGCGTAAACTCGTCGAACACCCGACCGTTTAGCGCAATGATAGGCTGTAGCGTGAGGGCTGATCGCTGCCCTGTGAGTCGTTGTATGCCGCCAAACACGGTGGGAAGGGGGTCGCCAATGCCGTAAACGACGTCATTTCGGGCATACGCGGATATGGCTTCCTGCAGGCTCAACCAGCCCCGAGGTTGCCCTGCTACATCCAGTTTGAGGATCGCTTGCATGGCCTTCGCTCTCACGTTTTGACAACGCTACTGTCTTTGCCGGGAGAATACAATGTCGGGCCGAAATGAGTCGGTGGGCACACCTTACATGCTTGAATTTCCTCTCTCAATTAAAGGGTGACTAAAATAAAGTTTTGCAATTGAAGACATGCACGAATAATGTTGTACTCGATCAGGCGTGATAATTCATAACAACACGTTTGTGATTAAGACATTCTAATTATTATAAGGAGCAGTAATGAAGCGGATTACTCCGATTGGCATGGGTGGCAAGGCACTGCCATTTGCATTGAGTCTGTTGACGGCAAACCTGTTGGTTGCCAACACGGTGCTTGCGCAGGACGACAACAAAAATCTAGAAGAAGTCGTCATTACAGGTTCATACATCAAAGGCACAGGTACAGACGAGGCAACACCCGTTGACGTACTCAACAGCGACTACATTCAAAAGCAGGGTGCTTTGACAATCGGTGAGCTCACACAAAAGCTTGCAGTGAGCTCGGGTACTGAAAACAATCCTGACAGTTTTACGGCGGGTTCAACGCAGGGAACGTCGAACGTAAACCTCAGAGGCTTAGGTCTCACGTCGACCCTAGTTCTTGTTAACGGCAAGCGTCAGACTATTGCAGCGGCTGTGGCAAACGATGGTTCGGTCTTCGTCGATACGGCGACCATTCCTATGGCGGCGCTTGAGCGCGTAGAAATCCTCAAAGAGGGTGCGACGGCGACTTATGGTTCAGACGCTGTTGCAGGCGTTGTGAACTTTATCTTGCGCGACGACTTTGAAGGCTTAGAGGTGTCCCTCGGTCATCAAACGACTGCGACCAGCAGCCAAGATACAAACGACGTCAGTATCTTAGCGGGTACCAACTTGAGCGATAAAACCAATGTGATGGTTGCTGCCAGTTTCTTGCAGCAGGACCCCATGAGCTCTGCTGAGCGGCCTTATACGACGATCAACGCTGTGAGCACATTGGGTCGTAGCTTCTTGAACTTGGGTGGTCTGGCTCCCGGTTTGCCGCCTGTTATTGATGGTGGCACGGGTGCCTATGCAGGTACCTATGGTCCTGGTGAGACGATTCCCGATGCGAATTGTGAGGCCAACGGCGGTATTCTCTCGGGTGGTTTTGTTCCTTCATTGGGTGGCCAAAAATGTGGATTCTTGTACGGTCCAAGGTTTAACTTGGTCAACGAGGAAGAGCGAACAAACGTTTTTGCCGTTCTGACACATGAGATGGATAACGGTATCTCGGTCAAAGGGGAAATCGGCTTTGCAAAGAACGAAGTACTCGATAACCCTCAGTCACCCTCGTACCCTAATCTGTCATTCCCGACTATTTTGCCGGGTCAGGCAGGAAGCCCTTTCAACGGCTTTGTACGCTGGTACGGTCGTCCGCTCGGTTCAGAGGCACCATCGCCTTTAGCGCCACGTAACTCCGAGACGCTTAGAGCATCGCTCGATCTATCGGGTACGCTTGATGACGGTGCTTGGGACTGGAAGGCCTCGTTAACGTATTCGGAAAACGAGCGTGACGGCACACAGCCTGACACCATCAAGTCGCGTCTTGATGCGGCACTTGTGGGTGCAGGTGGCGAGAGCGGTACCGAAACATTCAACATTTTCGACCCGAGCCAGAACTCAGCGAGCCTGATCGATTACATCAGTGCGGAGACGTATACAAAGACCACAACAGATCTCACCGTAGCGGATTTGGTGGTTTCGGGGCCATGGTTTGAGTTAGACGGCTTTGGCACTGTCAATTTGGCTTACGGCGCTCAGTTCCGTAACGAGAGTTTCTCCATTGCTAGAAATGATATTTCCACTCAGCGGCCTGATCCCATAACAGGTGTGTTGCAGGATGTGGATTTGATCTTCTTGGGTGGTGGAACAGAGCCTTCTGCATCGCGTGATTCATTTGCGGCGTTTGCGGAAGTCTCAATGCCGCTTAACGACTCCGTTGAGTTGAATGTGGCGGCTCGCTATGAGTCCTTGGAAACTGAAAGCAGTCTTGACCCTAAGGTCGCGCTTCGCTGGCAGGTATCAGACGACGTGGTCGTACGGGGTTCAATGTCGACCGCTTTCCGTGAAGCATCTCTGATCCAGCAATTTAACCGCGGAACTTCACTCCAGGGCTTGGTTGATCCATTGGCTGGCAGTGGAGCGCTGTTCATTCGCGTATTGACTGAAGGTAGCCGCGATCTCAAACCTGAGACGTCTACTAACACCAACCTTGGTGTGGTTTGGACGCCAAGCGATAACTTCAACATGCGAGTTGATTGGTGGCAGTTTGATTACGAGGACGTGATCACGATCGAGAACGCTCAGGGTAAGTTGAATACGGATCCTAATGGTCCGGATATTCGTCGCAATGACTCAGGTCAGCTGCAAGGTGTATCTACCAACTTCATTAACGCAGCGTCAGTTGAAACGGACGGCTTTGATGTCTCAGCTGATTGGAATCTGCCTGCGGGTGATGCCGGAGACTTCGGTGTTCAGTTGGCATACAGCCGCTTCAATAGCTATGAGATTCCAGATGGCAACGGTGGTTCGCGTGATGTAGTCGGCTCGTTCAACCACGATAACTTTGTCCGCTCAATGCCTGAGGCGAAGTGGAATTTGACGGCTGATTGGGAACGTGGCAACCACAGTGCTGCCGTGGTCCTTTATCACGTCGACTCATACACCACGAGCCGAGCCGTACCTGCCTCAGCGGCGGGCTTTGATAGCAACATTGACTCTTGGCGCACAATTGACGCGCGTTATAACTTCAACTTTAACGTTGGAGACACCCAAGCTGTCTTAACCTTGGGTGGTAAGAACCTTACCGATGAGGAAGCACCTCGTGTGTATGACGCGGCCAACTTCAGCTACGATCCTAAGCAACATGATCCACGTGGCCGTATCTACTACGCTCGTGTGAAGTTCGCGCTCTAAGTAAAACGCGTATGATTAAAGCCGCCTACGGGCGGCTTTTTTTTGTCTTAAGGAGTGACGATGCCGGCAAATTTTGGTTCAGATAATGGAGCGGGAGCGCACCCCCTCATTCTTGACGCGCTTTTGCACGCCTCACAAGGAAGCGTTGCTGCATATGGAAATGATGACCTAACGGCCGACGTTGAACGTCAATTGGCCGAGCTATTTGACTGCGACATCACAGTGCTCCTCTTGGGCACGGGGACTGCGGCAAACTGCGTGGGACTTGCGACACTCTGTTCCGCTTTTGGTGGTATTTACGCCCACCAAGAGGCGCACATTGTTAACGATGAATCGACAGCACCGGAGTTTTATACAAGTGGCGCTCGACAGATCACCGTAGGGGGCGAGGCCGCCAAGCCCGACCTAACTGAACTTACTCGCGCTATCGAGGTATCCGGAGCCAGAGGTGTTCATTCCGTAAAACCGTCTGTGCTGGCACTCTCTAACCTCACTGAACTGGGTGCCCGGCTCTCGGCTACTGAAATTGCAGCCTATGCGGAGCTCGCGAAGTCCAAAGGAATGAAATTATTTGTCGACGGGGCCCGGTTTGCCAATGCTGTTGCAGCCGGGAGCGAAAGCCCAGCTGATTTAACCTGGCGGTCGGGTGTTGATGCGCTGAGCTTTGGCGCAACCAAAAACGGTGCACTGGCGGC
>NZIJ01000076.1 GCA_002689915.1 Halieaceae bacterium
CAACCCCGACGCAGTCTTGGGGAGGGAGACAGATGCACACAACGCGTCCTTAGATCCCATGGTGTCAGAGGGCTCGACGCTTGGACGTGGCGGTATGATCAGTAAACTGCGTGCAGCACGGCTAGCGGCCCGATCTGGAACACTCTCGATCATTGCCGATGGCCGGGACGCGCGTTCAGTCAGCGAGGCGACGCAAGGTGGCGTGGTCGGTACGTTGTTCACTACAGCACAGCAACCCCAGCCAGCACGAAAGCAGTGGCTGGCGTCTTTGTTGTATCCCCAAGGTGAGCTGGTACTGGATGAAGGAGCGTGTCGGGTAATCACGACATCAGGACGATCGCTACTGCCCGTGGGCGTGACGGCCGCGTCCGGAGATTTTGAAAGAGGCGATCTCGTTCGGTGTGTGAATGCTGAAGGTATAGAGATGGCTCGTGGCTTAATAAATTACGGCTGCGAGGACACCCAAAAATTATTGGGTCGTTCATCGACAGATATTGAACGTATTTTAGGGTTCGGTGGTGAGGAAGAGTTGATACATCGCGACAACCTCATCACGGTACGTTAGCGAGACGCTTGCATGACAGTACTCATTGGTTACGGCCTCGCGCTTTTTATCGCCTCTTGGTTAGGCGGTTGGCTACCTCGCCGTGTTCAGCTTTCGCATACGCAAACTCAATTGATCATGAGCCTTGTCGCCGGGCTTATGTTGGGCGTTGCCGGATTTCATCTGATTCCTCACAGCTTCGAATTGGGCCAGTCTATCGATAGCACGATGTATTTCGTCGTGGGTGGTTTGGTCTTTATGTTGCTGTTACTGAGACTGTTCCACTTTCATCAGCACGATATCGCTACCGACGATAAGTTATGCGTCGATACCAACGAGCATGACCACGCGCATGCTCACGATCATGCCCACGCGCCTCGTGACGTTGGCTGGATGGGTTTGTTACTGGGGTTGAGTATTCATACAGCACTGGACGGGGTGGCGCTTGGTGCGATCCTTCGCGCAGAGCAGGCCTCGGTTTTGCTTCCCGGCCTGGGTGTTTTTGTCGCTATTTTGCTTCATAAGCCGCTCGATTCGTTGTCTATTGAGACCATGATGCGACTTGATGGCTGGAGTGAGCGTCAGCGAAGTGTGGTCAATGTCGTTTTTGCCGTGTTGTGTCCGATCGCCGCGTTTTTGTTTTACGTGGGTTTCAGTGGACCCATTGCCAGCGTCCTACCTGCTGCACTTGGCTTTTCTGCAGGCGCCTTTATCTGCATTGCGCTAGCGGATCTTTTGCCGGAGGTGCAATTTCACAGTCATGACCGACTCGTGTTAACGAGCAGTTTTCTCCTCGGTTTAGCCATTGCCTTAGCACTGGGCGTTTTCGAGCCGAACTTTCATCAATAAAGCCGTATTGATCACGGCGCGCTTGCCTAAGCGAAGCCCGAAACAGGTCCGCCTGTACCGATACAGTTAAGCCTGTAATAGCCGAACAACTAAACAGATCGGTAAATGGGGTGACTCATTGTGAGCACGGGGCGGCAGGCAGACCTTACGGCTCTCGCGGTGAGGGCAGTCCCTACTCGCTGCCTAGCTTGCGCGCTTCTTCTTTGGTGATGCGGGCGTCGTATTTAGGGGCCGTCCAGCCAACTAACTGCTCGCCTACCAGGTGCGTGAGAACGTCGATGTGTTGAGGCGTTGCATTGAGGCAGGGAATGTATTCGTAGCGCTCACCACCGGCTTCAAGAAAGTAATCGCGGTTTTCCATGCCGATTTCTTCAATGGTCTCTAAACAATCCGCCGAAAAGCCGGGGCAGACAATTTGAAGTGATTTAACGCCTTGCTCGGGGAGCTTCTGGAGCGTCTCGTCAGTATAGGGCTTGAGCCATTCATCGCGGCCAAAGCGAGACTGAAAGGTAGAAAGGTATTCTTTTTCTTCAAGCCCAAGGGCCTCAGCGACCAGGCGTGAGGTCTTCATACACTGACAGTGATAGGGATCGCCCTCTAGCAGGTAGCGTTTTGGCATGCCGTGATACGACAGGATCAATTTGTCTGCTCGCCCATGCGATTCCCAATGCTGTCTGATGCTATTTGCAATGGCGGAAATATATTCGGGGTGGTCGTGATAGGAGCTGACAAAACGCAGGTCAGGCAGCCATCGCTGGCCTTGGAGCTCATCGGATAAAGCGTCAAAAGTCGATGCGGTTGTGGGTCCACCAAACTGAGGGTAAAGCGGGAGCACAACCAGTTGCTGCACACCTTCTTCAAAGAGGGCCTGAATCTGTGACCCTATTGAAGGTTGTCCGTAGCGCATTGCACCTTTAACAACGACGTTATCGCCCCACTGTTTCGTTAACCTCTCGGCGACACCCGAGACCTGATCCTCGAGGTGATACAAGAGAGGTGAACCACGATCTGTCCACACTTCAGCATACGCTTCGGCGGATTTTTTGGGGCGCGTGGTTAAGATGAAGGCGTGCAGGATCATCCACCAGAGCAACCTGGGAACCTCCACAACTCGTGGGTCCCATAGGAACTGCTTCAGATAGGGGCGAAGGGCCTTTGCCGTGGGCGCCTCTGGCGTACCCAGGTTGGTCAGTAAAACGCCGATCTTTGGCTGGGTGCTGTGGTCGAAATTCGACGCACCAATGAATCTCATATCAAATCCTGTGATAAACCAACACAACAACGCAGGCAGGTTGCAAACAACACTACGCACGCCGTTGATTCACGGATGCCATTCTAACGCGATATTCGATTTGACTCGCCCCCCACAGGCCCCTATAACTCCCGAGACAAAAAAAATAGTTCTGGAAAAGACAATGAGCCTCACCTTTGACTCTGCACGAATACCGAATCCGCATCTGACCGAAGATCATTTAGCGTGGCGTGACGCGCTCCGACGTTTTATCGACAAAGAGGTCATGCCCTACGCGGAAGAATGGGATGAGGCCGGTCACATCCCTATTGAGCTATGGCCCAAGGCCGCTGAAGTGGGTCTTCTTGGTGCGGGTTACCCTGAGCAATACGGTGGTATGGAAACCGATAGCTGGCACAACTGGATTATTAATGAAGAGCTATCGCGCGTGGGTGTTGGCGGTTTGTCTGCGTCACTTATGGTGCACGGTATCGGCCTGCCCCCCGTTATCAATTGGGGAACTGAGGAGATGAAGGCCGAAATCGCGCCACCTGTGTTGCGCGGTGAATCTTGGATTTCCCTGGGTATCACCGAGCCCGGCGGTGGGTCAGACGTTGCGAACTTGAGAACAACGGCGGTGCGTGACGGTGATCACTTCATTGTAAATGGGTCTAAGACGTACATTACGGGGGGCATGCGGGCGAACTATGTCTCCACCGCAGTTCGCACCGGGGGTGAGGGTGCAACGGGCGTTTCAATGTTACTTATTCCGACTGACGCTCAAGGGTTTTCTCGCACCCCGCTCGATAAAAAAATGGGGTGGTGGGCATCTGATACAGCGACCTTGTACTTTGACAACGTCCGCGTACCGGCCTCTAACCTGATTGGCCAAGAGAACCAGGGCTTTAAAGTCATCATGACGAACTTCAATGCCGAACGCATGGGCATGGCGGCCGCCATGGAAGCCTATGGTCGGGTGTGTATGGAAGAGGCGGTCGCTTGGGCCACAGAACGCCAAACTTTTGGTAAGCGTTTGGCGGATCACCAGGTGATTCGTCATAAGATTGCTACGATGAAGCAGAAGTTAAACGCCACGCAGGCTTATATCCGGATGTGCTACGAGGCTATCGAGGCAGGGGAGCCGAACGCGGGCGACATCGCACTTCTGAAGGTTCAAGCCAGCGAAGTGATGGAGTTTTGTGCACGAGAAGCCATGCAGATTTTAGGTGGCGTTGGGTATATGCGCGGTAACCGGGTTGAGCGGATTTACCGAGAGGTGAGAGTCAATGCGATTGGTGGTGGCTCCGAGGAGATTATGCGAGATTTGGCGAGTCGTCAGTACGGGCTATAGTTCGAATAGCTCACACGTTGGAAAACGCGCGTAAAAAATAAAAGAAGGGAAAAAGTATGACCGTAGCTGAAACCAGTCTCAAAAACTTCCAAGCCGACATCGATAAGTGGATGGCGGAAAATGTGCCTAAGAACCCGGGCTTCTTGTTACCGCTGACGTTCTTGGAGGTGGGCACAGAGCAACAGTTAGATTTTCTACGCGACTGGCAACACAAGCTGTGGAGTGCGGGCTTTTTGGGGATGCATTGGCCAACGGAGTTTGGAGGGCAAGGTGCTGACCCGGCTTTCCAGGGTATCGTTGATAAAGCACTATCGGCGCACAACGCGCCCATCATTTTCAACACCATTGGCCTCAACTGGACGGGTCCACTTCTGCTCGACGTCGGTACCGAGGAAGATCGGCAGCGCTATGTCAAAAACATTCTGACGGGTGAAGAGATTTGGTGTCAGGGGTTTTCTGAACCAGACCATGGTTCCGACTTGGGTAATGTTCAGACGCGAGCGGTTCGCGACGGCGATGATTACATTGTGAACGGAAGTAAGATCTGGACAACGCTTGGCAATTACGCGGACCACATGATTTTGCTGGCCCGAACCGATACCAGCACAGCCCGTAAATACGATGGCTTGTCATTTTTCCTCGCGCCAATGAAAGTCGCAGGTGTCGAGGCGCGACCGATCAGAAAAGTGACAGGTGAGTACGGCTTCAATGAGACCTTTTTCACTGATGCGCGCATTCCAGGGTCTTGTCTGTTGGGAGACGAGGGCGGCGGCTGGCGAATGGCCATGAAAACGCTCGAGTACGAGCGGGGCGTTATAGCGGGTCAAGCAAGCGCTCACTCGATGCAGTCGATCGGGCTGGAGGACTTGATGAATGCCATGCATGATTTCGAGCGCGACGGTGCGCCCATCCTCGAGGATGCAATGATTCGAGATGAGCTCGTCAAGCTTGCGATTGAGGCAAAGGCCAACTCGATTAGCGATCGGCGTGCAGGCATACCAGCCTTGAATACCGACTACCCATTCGGCATAGCCTTGTCTAATAAGTACCGTCATACCGAGTACGCACGCCGTTTGAAAATGATGGGTGCGCACGTGCAGGGAGCCCAGGGAGCCCTGTTTATGGATGACGATAAGGCCTACATGGGGGGGTTCTGGCAACGAGCCTACTTTGCGAACTTTGGAACAACGATTGGCGGGGGTACCACCCAGATTCAAGCCAACATTATTGGCGAGCACGTGCTCGGCTTACCCAAGTCCTGAGGAGGTCGAGTCATGAGTGCTGTTATTGGAAGCAAAAAAATTAATTTTTCTGAGGAGCAGGGAATGCTGCTCGATGTTGCTCGAGAGTTTGTGAAGGACAAATCACCGGGCAGCGAAGTGCGAAAGTTTCTCGAGAGCGAACAGGGGTTTTCCGAGCCGGTTTGGCAGGAGTTGGTCGATTTGGGTTGGACGGGCATCAACCTTCCGGAATCGGTGGGTGGCTCAGGGTTGGGTATCGCGGCACTGATACCCGTTGTTGAGTCGATGGGTAAGGGCCTCATGGGGACGCCGCTTGTTTCAACTGTGCTCGCTGCGGAGTTAATTCGGCGGGCTGGCGGCATTGCCGAAGAGGATGTCCTCGAGGATATTTCAGGTGGTTGCGCGGCGACCGTGGCCTATCTCGATCGGGGTGATTGGGGGGCGGTNAATANGGGCGTGTCGGTCGATGCGCAAGGCGTGTTNTCGGGTANTAAATTTATGGTGCCCGATGCAGCGCAAGCGGCTTGGATTGCGGTTGTCGNCGCCAATGAGGCCAGCGAACCTGTGGTGGCTTTGGTGTCAGGCGACGACATCGCTGTTCAGGCGCAGGAAGCTCACGCGCTTATCGATTTAACCAAGCGTGCTGCGACGATCGATTTTACGGGTATCAAGGCTCGGCGAGTATTGAGTGGCGCCAAAATCGAAGGGGCGGTAAGAGATTACCTACTCATTGGTGCGCTGTTGACGGCCGCTGAGGCCGTTGGCTCGACGTCGGCCTGTCTGGACGGCATTGTCGATTATCTCAAAACGCGGAAGCAGTTCGGCAAGTTAATTGGCTCTTTCCAGGCGCTGAAGCACCCGACCGTCGATATTTATGTAGGGATGGAGCAGTCTCGGTCCTTGGTTTACCACGCCTCGAGTGAGGTAGGAGAGGGACCCTTAAGCGCTGAGGCAGAAGTCGCTTGCCGAATGGCGAAAGCACAGGCATCAGAGACTATCCAATACGCGGGTGACCGCTCGGTGCAGTTCCACGGTGGCTTCGGGTTTACCTGGGAGTGCGATTCGTCGCTGTTTATCCGTCGCGCCGCTTGGAGTCAGCAACAGTTTGGCGACGCCATGCATCATCGGAAGCGATTAGCTCCGCTCTTGCTTGACGAATAGTGGCTCAGCGATAGCGCCAGAAGGCAGAGTTGGAGGCCTATCGCTCTCGGTACTGATGAGTGAGGGACGCGGGGCTGACTGAGAGGCAATGCGGGCTCTTATGTGCTGCCGTGTCCCGCGGATTGCTCATTGCGTGATCTAGCGCCTAACAATGCGGGCACAAACGCCTTTACAAAAAGTCCGCGGCGCAAAGGGCGCTGTCGAAAAACAGCTGTGTCTACTTTTTTAAATTTTCTTGTGGGTCTGAGTTCGGCGCTAGTTCGTAACTCCCCCCATGAATGATTCTAAGCTTATCTTGGTCCTTGGTGACCAGCTCAGTACGCAGCAACCGGCCCTGAGGGCAGCAGTTCCGGGGCGCGACATTATCCTAATGGCCGAGGTGGCTGAAGAAGCCAGTTACGTTCGCCACAACCGTCATAAAATAGCGTTGCTGTTTTCGGCAATGCGCCACTTTAAGCATGAACTCGAGTCTTTGGGTTTTCGCGTCGAATACGTGCCTTTTGAAGCCGGTACGCCCAGCTTGGAGGCCGCAGTTTCTCAAGTCTTAGACGCCAATGATGTGTCGGAAGTGATGATTTGCGAGCCGGGCGAGTATCGGTTACTTGAGCAGATGAAAGAAGTCTGGCCGCGCACCCTGGGAACGAGGGTGACGCTCCTTGAGGATGATCGCTTCCTTGCATCTCACACTGACTTCGCTGAATGGGCGCAGGGTAAGAAACAACTCCGTATGGAGTTTTTTTACCGAAAGATGCGCCAGCGTTATCAGATTCTGATGGATGGCAGTGAGCCGGCCGGTGGTAAGTGGAATTACGACGCGGATAACCGAGTTGGTTGGCGCAACCAAGTCGAGATTCCCGATCGACCTGACATTAGACCTGATGCAATGACCTCAGAAGTTATCGAGATGGTGCTGGCAAAGTTCCCGGACAATCCGGGAGATCTTCGGCAATTTCGTCTTGCTGTGACAAAGACGGATGCTGAGCGTCAATTTGATTGGTTCGTGGAAAATACGCTTGGAGACTTTGGTACTTATCAAGATGCCTTGGTAGAGGAGTCTCCGTGGGTATTCCATGGTCTCATTTCTATGTATCTGAATGCGGGTCTGCTCGACCCTTTACCTGTTTGCGAGCGGGTTGAGCGAGCATGGCGTGAGGGTAAGTGTTCACTATCGGCTGCGGAGGGTTTCATAAGACAGGTCCTTGGATGGCGCGAGTACATTCGAGGCATTTACTGGCTGTTGATGCCTGAGTACAAGGAGCGCAATACCCTTGGCGCAGCCAGGGCGCTTCCTGCCTACTTCTGGGATGCTAAAACCGATATGCGCTGTCTGAGTCGCGCTATCGAGCAGTCGCTCGATCACGGGTATGCCCATCACATCCAACGACTCATGGTCATCGGAAACTTTGCTTTACTGGCGGGTTTAGACGTCATGGAGGTCTGTGACTGGTACCTCGCAGTCTACGTAGATGCCTACGAGTGGGTTGAGCTTCCGAACACGTTGGGGATGGCGCTGTACGGCGATAACGCGGTAATTGCCAGCAAGCCGTATGCAGCGAGCGGTAAATACATCCAAAAGCAGGGGAATCACTGTCAACAGTGCCGTTACAAGCCCACCAAGGTAACCGGTCCCGAGGCCTGCCCTTACAACAGCCTCTACTGGCGCTTTATCGATAAGCACATGGATAAGTTTGGGAGTAATCCTCGCATGGGACTGGTCGTGGCGAACTGGCGCAAGCGTGATCCGCAAGAGCGAGAGGTGATTGTGAGCTGGGCCGATAAAATGATTGAAGATTGGACCTAGCGTCACAGCTTAGGACCTGCCCAAAAGACGTCGCTTTGCCGCGGAGTTAAAGTGCAGAGTCCTCGTGGGAGAGCGGTCTGACGCCAATTGCTTTTGTTAGGCTTGTGTTAACTCGTTAGTTTGTTTTTTGTTTTAGCGTATAGCGCCGCCCAGAGCAGCGCTTCGAGCAGTACACGACCGACTCCCAGTTGAGCTTCCACTTGGCGCGCCACGTAAACGGACGATCACAAACGGGACAGACTTTGGTTGGGAGATCAGACTTTTTCATTTTCAATGGGCCAGTCGGCAGCGTCGGTGACAAAGTCGGGTTGATGCGGTCTCACGCCTCCCCATTTCGCGATAAACAGGCCACTTGGGTCATGCTCTGCGGTCTGTTTGCTTAAGTTGAAGTGACGGCCCCCCCGCGGATCACTTCCCACGCCGGCAATGTACTGCCAATTGCCGTAGTTACTGCCGACATCGTAGTCGATCAAATGTTTCTCAAAAAAGGCTGCACCAAAGCGCCAATCGCCATCGAGTTCATTGATCAGGCAGCTGGCCGCAATCTGACGACCTCGATTACTCATCCACCCCGTCGCGACTAATTGCCGCATAAGGGCATTCACTATGGGATAGTTGGTATCGCCGGCGCACCATCTCGCAAAGTTACGCGGCTCAAACGTCGAGCGTCTCGGCTTTCCGGTCTTACCTGAGAGCATAAACATGGATTTACCATCCACCTCCGCTCGCCAGTAGAAGAATTCTCGCCATAGCAATTCAAAAAACAGCCAATAAGTCGATTCGTTGCTGACCCGCTGTCTTTCAAAGTCAAAAATGCGATGCGCCACCTCACGCACCGATAAACTTCCGTTTGCGAGCCAAGGGGAAAAAGTGCTCGAGCCGTCGAACCCGTCTAAACAATTTCGTGTCTGCTTGTACTCGGTAATTGACTCATCATCCCAGATAAATTGCTTTAGCCGCCTGAGACCCGCCCGCCGTCCCCCCGGAATGGGCAACCCAGGGTGGGGCTTATTGCTGGAGGGGGGCACCGCATCAAATTGCGCTGAGGGCGGCGGGGGTAGTTGTTCCGGTGCCGCCTTGGGTCCTCGGACGCTTAGCTTTTCCGCTTTGCGCCGAAAGGGAGAAAAAACCTTTGGAAAGTCCTCGAGCTCCATCGGGAGATCACTTTGTGTGAAGAGACTGTTTCCCCGGTGAATTTGAATCGGTATGGAGAGTTTTCCAGCTAAATAAACGAGCGACTGTTTTTCCTCCCAGCCCGGGTGCTCGCTGACACTGACTTCTGTGATGCCGTAGCGCTCGACCAAGTGCGGAATGACAAGCTCTGGTGAGCCCTCAAGTACCAATAGGTCTTGTCCGAGGTCTTGTAAGTCTCGCTTCAACTCGATGAGTGATTCGCGTAAAAATCGGTCTCGCTGCTCGCCAATACCCGTTAGGTTGCACCAAGGTTTGGGCTTCGGCATGAGATAAAGACACAACAGAGACTCAGCCGCGGCATGGCTTGCGAGTGCTGGATTATCATTGAGTCGCAGGTCTGATCTAAACCAGTGAAGGTGACGCATGGAAGAGTCCTCTGTGGGGTCTTCCACTCTACAAGAGCTCGTGTCGCTTGGAGACCCGTGCCCGACCTTCAAGCCGGACGTAGGTTCGACGGGTCTTGTGCGTATTTTTTGCATTTCGTCTGTTGGGGGGTCTATGCTCCCTGCTGCATTTCAGTCCGCATCAATTAAAACGATAAACAGGTTTACCTATGAGTACGAATGACACCCTTTTGAGCCCAACGCGCGTTGGCGGTCTCGATCTTAATAACCGTGTGGTGATGGCGCCTATGACGCGGAATCAATCACCCGAGAATGTGCCCACCGATGCCAACGTCGAGTACTACCGAAAGCGTGCGGCCGGTGGCGTGGGTCTGATCGTGACGGAGGGAACTTGCGTTGATCACATTGCAGCCAGCGGCTACCCCGGGGTGCCCTACATTCACGGGGAAGAGCGACTGGCAGGTTGGAGGCGCGTTGTCGACGCGGTTCATGCTGAAGGGGGTAAAATAGCACCGCAGTTGTGGCACGTGGGCGGAATGCGCAAAAAGGGTATGCTCCCTGAGGGCGATATTGACGGTTATGCACCATCAGGCATGAACGTGCCCGGTAAGGTTAATCGGCACGTCATGTCCGCCGCTGATATTGACGATGTAATTGGCGCCTTCGCCAAAGGCGCCGCCGACTCCAAGGCGGTCGGTTTTGATGCGGTTGAGATTCACGGTGCTCACGGTTACCTGCTCGACCAATTCTTCTGGGAGGGTACAAACCAGAGGGATGATTCTTACGGTGGTTCGATGGCGAACCGCGGTAATTTCGTCGCCGAGATCGTCGCTGCCTGTCGTGCTGAAGTCGGGCCTGACTTTCCGATCATTCTTCGTTGGTCTCAGTGGAAGCAGCAGGACTACACGGCACGATTGGCAACGACCGAATCAGCGATGGCTGATTTTTTAGAGCCGTTGGTTGACGCAGGAGTTGATATTTTCCACTGCAGTCAGCGTCGCTTTTGGGAGCCGGAATTTGAAGGGAGTGATTTGAATTTGGCCGGGTGGGTCAAGAAATTGACCGGCAAACCAACAATAACAGTTGGAAGTGTCAGCCTCGATGCCGATTTTATTCCCGATCCGGGTGAGGTTGGCTTCAAAGCGGCAAAACCTGCATCACTCGACAAGTTAAACGACATGCTCGAGCGCGGTGATTTCGACCTGGTGGCTGTCGGTCGTGCGCTGATTGCGAACCCTGACTGGGTGCGGGTAATCGAGCGCGGTGACGTGAGTCGACTTGTTGCCTTCGAAAAGCCGATGTTGATGACCTTGGACTGATCGCAAAAAACTCAAAACGGTGGGGTGTCTCTATAGCGAGGCCGAAAAAAGAGGCGCCTCTATCATTTTGCGTTTGCGCCGGGGTTGTAATTAAGACGTCACATAGAAACAATGTAATAGCGATCGCAGCGCGATTGCATGCGACCTGCTCAAAATTATTTCCCAACCCACCCAGGAGACGACTGATGTTTGCTCGAGGACTCAAAACTTCGCGGAAGGTGCTGGCAGCAACGATTGCCGTTGCAGCGGCCTCGCAGTTGGGGGCGTCCCCCCCCACACACGGCCAAGAAACCA
>NZIJ01000077.1 GCA_002689915.1 Halieaceae bacterium
CTCTGACACAGTTATGCCAATGGCACCGTCGTTGTCATACCCGACCGTAGCCTGGAGATCGCGCGTCACATCACCTGTAAGGAATTCCCACGTAAGGGGTCCAACTGAATCGGTATAGATATCAGTAGTAACAACCTCAGGGCTTTGCGCATCAGGGGACTCTAAAGAACGATCAGCGTATGTATTACAGCCCGTACCGTTACCCGTCGCGTAGTTACACTCATAAACGCGAATGTAATCGACCACCATCTCACCGGGGACGGCCGCAGGGTCTAGTTCAACGCCGGGTCCAACACCGCCTACTGCGAGGTTCACGAGGAGGTGAAAATCTCGGTCAAAGGGTGCGGCAGGATCAGTTGCGAGTTGATAACCGTCCGTGCTGTCTTTGAAGTAGTAGCTGTAGTACACGTCCTTGCTAACCGTGCGCAGATGCTCTCCATCAACAAACCAACGCAGGTAGTCGCCAGACCACTCAAGCGCGTAGGTGTGCCAATCACTCGCGTCGTCCACGTCGGCTCCAGCGGTTGTGATTTGGTTCAATGGCCATTCAAAACCGTAGTGCGCCGCGAGGAATACACCTTGGTTCTCGGTGCCTGCGTTGACCACTTCCATGATATCGACTTCGCCACTGGCAGCCCAGATACCGTAGGGTGAGCTGGTTGGCAACATCCATATGGCAGACCACATACCATCACCAGGTGCGGCCTTCGACCTAATTTCTACGCGACCGTACTGGAAGTCGAACTTGTTAATCGAACGCATGCGAGACGACGTGTAGGCGCTGCTGCCAACGCTTTCCTGTCGCGCTTCAATGACCAGAGAGGACTCTCCGTCCACCTCTTGGATGGACGCGTTGTCGGCTTGGTAATACTGAAGCTCGTAGTTACCCCAGCCTGGCAGACCATTGTCACTTCCGTCCCCAGTCTGAAATGTCCAATTGCTCGAATCAACGCTGCTTCCGTTGAATTCGTCGGCCCACACAAGACTCCACTCTTCCTGCTCTTCTATATAGAACGGCTCGGTCTCAGGCGACGAAGCACCTCCCCCACCACAAGCGTTCAGTAGTGCTGCCGCTAAGCCGATCCCTATCAGACGGCCATGACGATGCAAACGATCAAACATGAGTAACCCCAATTCATTGAATATTTAGTTAGTTTTAGCAGTGTGCTTTATCCCATATAGATGCGGGTCGCTTAATACAAACGCGACGATAGGGACTTGGGGCGAGACAAGTGGGAAAGGCGTTGTTTTGCCTTATCCCATGAGGTCTTGAACGGCGGAGCGGTAGTTACGACTGACCTTTAAACTGACTTCATCATCGAGGTGCAGCAGGCACTCACCCTTCGGAATGGCATCCACAGATCGCACCTTATGCAGGTTTACAATCGTCGAGCGATGAATTCTGACAAACTGCGAGGACAGCTTTTTCTCCAACTCTTTCATGGTCGAACGCAGGATGTAGGTTTGATTACCCGCGTGCACACACATGTAGTCACCCGCAGCATCAATCCAGTCTATAGTCTCCAATTCGACGAGATGGGTATGCGGCCCATCCTTAATCGGCAGTCTCGCGGGACGCTCCTGAACGTCACCGGCAAGTAGCTCCGAACCGCCTTCAAGCCCTGCAATTGCAGCGACCGCCGCCTCTTTTCCACTCTGTAATGCGACGGATAAGAGACGATCCTTTGCGCGAGCCACCGCTTCTATAACGCGCTCCGACTCGAAAGGTTTTAGCAGATAATCGACCGCGTTCGCCTCGAATGCGCGGACTGCGTATTCGTCGTACGCAGTGGCGAAGACCACTGCCGGCATAACATCGCTCTGGCAGCGCTTCACCACATCCAGTCCATTGAAGCCCGGCATTTGAATATCGAGAAACATAAGATCAACAGCTTGTCGTTGTAGTTCGGCTAACGCCTCTCTACCGCTGCGGCATCGGGCGATAATCACAATATCGTCTACCGCACCCAGCAGCCGCTCCATGTAGTCCAGTGCCAGGGGTTCATCGTCAACGATGAGCACTCTCAATTTTTCTGTCATCTTCGTCGCCCTCTGGTAGGCAAGTGTAACGCAAGTTTCAGACCTCCGAGGCGCGATGTGCCCGCGTTAAAACTGAAGGAATCCCCGTATAGGTTTTCCAGGCGCTCGGCAGTACTCCTCAACCCAAAACCAGGTGCGTCAAAGAGCTGATCAAGTTGCGGCTGCTTCTCCTCACCGCCGGAACCACTATCCTCAACAGTGACAACAAGTTCCTGGTCGTTCAGCTTCACCGTAATCAAGATTCGGCCACCATCTTCAGCTCTGCCTATCGCATGCTTAATTGCATTTTCAACCAGTGGCTGCAAAAGCAAACTGGGGACCTGCTCCCGCAGTGCGCGTGGGTCTATCTCCTGTTCCACGACTAGCCGATCAGAAAACCTCACCTGCTCGATGCGCAAGTACAGGTCCAGCGCCTCGATTTCGTCTCGCAAAGGCACCGTAATGTTGCGATCCGTCTCCAGCGAGAACCTCAAAAATGTTGAAAGTTCGGCAATCATACTCTGCGCATCATCACTTCGACGGGCACTGACAAGCGATGCAATGGAATTGAGCGTATTGAACAGAAAATGGGGGTTCAATTGATACCGAAGAAGCTTCAGCTGAGCCTCGCGCGCTGCCGACTCGGCTGATACCAACTTGAAGGCTTCTTTGCGCCTGCCGGCTTCTAGTACCAGTAACGACTCTCTTTCGCTCTGCAAGAGCTGCGCATATTTCACGAGGTGATAAAGCGCAACCCAGGCCAGAAACACGAACAGAGAAGGGAATAAAAACCCCCCGAAATCATCCCAAAGATCGGTCTCACCGGCGATCACAATGAGAAGCTCAAGGCGCAACGCCGCCCAAACCGTCGCAAGAACGAGAATTAACAAGATAGCGATGATAACGCGCGTCGTAGCACTCCAATTCCACGTAGCTTTAAAGGCTTGTCTCAGTGGAATGCTCAACAAAAACCCAAGGACAGACTGAAGGATATTATGCGCAATGTATGCGAACTGAAGCTGATCATATGGGAGAGACAGGCTCACATAGGTGACGACCGACAAACTGATCCAGCCGCCACTATTTAACAGCCAAAACAGCCGGTCAGAGTCGGTGACCGTCTGCGAAAATAACCGGGGTACAAGCCCTGTGCTAGCCGATGTCTGATTCAAACCGTATCAACCTACCAAAGTCACTGCCCGGTTAAACCTTCAAGCCGCCGGTATCGATATCGACAAACTTACCACCGCTTGCAACCAACTGAGTCAGAATCGGAGAGACTCTGATGGACTCGTCTTCGGCAGCCAAGGCAGTCATAACGTCTAGGACTTTTTCAGCACCCAATGTATCGGCGTAGTACATCAGTCCACCTTTACCCAGTGGCCACCCGTAGCCATTTAGCCACACAACGTCGATATCAGAGGGCCGCTGCGCTTTATTTTCCTCGAGAATCGCCAGCGCCTCGTTGATCATAGGTACGACGCACTGATCAATTATCGCAGCGTTTGACATCGAAGCATCCGCGGCCCCCGTAATGTCGCGAATAATGCCCGCCGTCACATCGGAAGGGATGTTTTTCCTGCTCTCATCATAGTCGTAGTAGCCAGCACCGGTTTTTTGACCTCGTCGATCTAATTCACACAGCGCATCACGGATTGGATTAGCGGTTTTCGCACCTTTTTTCCAGCCAATATCGAGACCGGCAAGATCCGACATCTGAAATGGACCCATTTTAAAACCAAACTCGTTGAAGGCGGCGTCGATGTCCCAGGGCATGATGCCACGGTAAACCAAAGCGTTAGCTTGGTACTGCCTTGCAAACAAGATTCGATTACCCACAAATCCCGGGCAGACGCCAACAAGCGTAGCCACTTTCCCTATCGTTTTGGCAAGATCAACTGACGTTGCCACTACGTCGTCAGCGGTTTTCTGCGCGCGCACAATCTCGAGAAGCCGCATCACGTTTGCAGGGGAGAAAAAGTGAAGCCCAATCACGTCGCTTGGGCGAGACGTGACGGCGGCAATTTCATCAATATTCAGCGCCGAGGTGTTGGTTGCGAGAATGGCACCTGGCTTCGCTATTTTGTCGAGCTGACTGAACACCGACTTTTTGATTTCCATGTCTTCGAACACCGCCTCGATGATCAGATCGCAATCAGCCAACGCTGAAAAGTCCAATGTTGGCGTGTATTGCCCCATGCAAATCGCGACCTCCTCTTGCGGAAAGCGACCACGGTCAGCGCTGCGCTGGTAGTTTTTTTGTATGACACCCAAGCCCCGATCGAGCGCTTCCTGTTTTGTTTCAACAATCGTCACAGGAATACCCGCAGAAGCGAAATTCATAGAGATGCCTCCACCCATGGTCCCTGCTCCGATGATCCCCACTCTCTCTATGGGGCGGCGGGGAAGATCGTCAGAGATCCCATCCACATTCCATGCCGCCTTTGCAGCTTGTTGAATATAGGCGGCGACTTGAGCATCGGAGCTTGGGTTCGTCATGTATCGTATCTCTCGTTGTTGTTTTTGGATGTTGGTGTCAGTTAAACAGACGACCCTTAGTGTATCGCCTTATCAGCACAAGCACAGCGTTACAGGTTTGAGGCCGTAGCTTATTCTGGGAAGCGCGAGGGATCCACCGAGAATTACGACGCCGGTGTCTCAACAACCGCCTGTCGACGTGTGTTTGTGCTATCTATCCATCTGCACTCAATCTGGTCACAGGCATGGTCATCGCTAAGCCACGTCGCTTTGCAACGCATAGTTGGTCCGTCTAGTCTCTTTGTTGTTGCGACGACAAACGGGTTTCATCAGGCTCAGACTTCATCACTTAATGGTGCACCATGAGCTTATCGATTCCTCTCCTCTGTGCCGCGGTTTTGTCTGTTTGTTCAACCGCCGGTGACCCAAATGCAGATACCACGCCTCCCGCCATCACGCTGAATACACCCGGGACNGTAACCCTCTTCGCTGGGGACGAGTATATCGAAGCGGGGGCTGTTGCNCTGGATGACCGAGANGGCGAATTATCCGTTGTCGTAACAGGCTCTGTTGGCTCTGNACCTGGCACCTANACCATCACATACACGGCNACAGATTCAGCNGGCAATACCACGCANGTGACGCTGGAGGTTGTGGTCATTGATGGAGACTTTGATCTATTTTCNGCCTCAACCGCCCGGATCGTGTCTGAGATGACGCTNGAGCAAAAGGTTGGGCAAATGATTCANCCCGAAATTGCCTATGTTAGTGCACAAGACATCCGCCAATANGGCATNGGCAGTGTGCNAAACGGAGGNGGCAGTCATCCCTANGGAGACCGTGCCGCCACACCCGAAGATTGGCTNCAGTTTGCNCGCGANCTCCGTGAAGCATCACTAGCCACTTCGAACAGNAGTCTGGGAATTCCNTTGATTTGGGGAACCGACGCNGTNCATGGNCATAATAATCTNCGAGGCGCCACCATTTTCCCNCANAACATCGGATTGGGAGCGGTCAATGACCCCGATTTAATTGGGGAAATAGCCACNGCAACCGCACGNGAGGTCGCCGCAACAGGNATCGACTGGACATTCGCCCCCACACTCGCNCAAGCCAAAGANTATCGATGGGGGCGCACNTACGAGAGCTATTCNGACGACCCNGCCATTGTAGAAGCCTATGGGCGCATCATGGTNGAGCGGATCGAGGCAGAGGGGATCGCAGCCACCGCAAAGCACTTTATCGGAGACGGTGGCACCCAAGCGGGTCGAGACCAAGGCAATACGCTCGTGTCATCCAGCGACCANTTAATGGCGGAGCATGGCTCNGGCTACACCGGAGCGTTTGAAGCGGATGTCGACACGGTCATGGCAACGTTTAACAGCATCAACGGTCAGAAAGTCCACGGCTCCAAATCACTTTTGACGTCTTTGCTGCGAGATGAACTGAACTTCAATGGAATGGTTATTTCAGACTGGAATGGGATTGGTCAGGTTACTGGCTGCTCCAACGCCAGCTGTGCNCAGGCGATCAACGCCGGTATTGACATGATTATGGTACCGACTGAGTGGCTTGCTTTTCGTAANAATTTNCTCGCCCAAGTCAGACAAGGCGAAGTAAGCGAAGCGCGAATCGACGAGGCGGTNACCCGTATTATNGANCTNAAGCAGAAGTTGGGGTTGATCAACCGGGACTTCGATCCGGCACGNCAACCCGTNAGCGTAGTNGGTAGNCCTGAACATCGGNCCATTGCGCGTGAAGCGGTGCGACGCTCTCAAGTTTTATTGAAAAATAACGATGCAACGCTNCCCATCAAACCGAATCAGNGGNTCTTACTGGTAGGTTCNGCAGCAGACAGCATTCCGCTCCAAGCGGGGGGTTGGTCNGTAACNTGGCAAGGTACAGGCACAACAAATGCTGACTTCCCCGGCGCGACAACGATTCGAAAGGCGTTTACAGATNTCGTTGAAGCAGCGGGAGGCACATTAGATTACTCACCCACGGGTNNTTANGCTTCCGTNCCTGATGCNGTCGTCGTGGTGCTCTCAGAGCAGCCCTATGCCGAGGGCAATGGTGATCTACAAAATCTAGACTGGACGGCAAACGCCCCACTACTTCAAGTTCAATCGCTGCGTGATTTAGGCGTNCCCATNACGACCTTGCTCATGAGCGGACGCCCCATGTTCGTCAATCCAGAGCTAAACCTATCGGACGCATTTGTAGCAAGCTGGCTGCCTGGCACTGANGCCTCNGGCATNGCAGACGTGCTATTTAGTGACACCCAAGGCAATGTCGTCTTCGATATGACAGGCAAGCTGAGCTTCAGCTGGCCNGGCGGCGCCATCAATCCCAATAATGCCGATGCACCCGTCGCCGCTNACTTGTTCGACCGTGGATACGGGTTGAGTTACGCCGACACAACCCAGNTNCCCTCTCTTACGCAATCACCGAACAACAGNCAGTCCGGTATTATCGAGGGATCAGGTTCAAACGAGGGGAATGAGGGCGANGGCAGTGGCTCAGGCGACCCCAATGCGGACCCATTCTGGGTGTTCGAAAATGGCAATTTTACTTCTTCATTTGATCTAGGCNCACGGGCTTTTGACGCTGCAATCAACTTTGACTTGTGCGCTAACGACAANGGCGCTGCCTGCCCTAGCATCAGTTGGTCATATCCTAGTGACAATGAGCGCGGNACCGTGCTTGAGATTAAACATGAACCCNCCGCNTCTTTTGCCGCGCTGTTCACTGAATCATCCGCAGGCATAGATCTCAGTGATTATCAGTCTGGCCACCTGGTACTGGATCTGAGACACATAGAAGGCCCTAACGACTATCGNGTNAAACTCGACTGCTTTTACCCGTGTGAGTCAGCNCACATCGATNTAGCGGTGTTACCGGGAACTCAGTGGCAAACCATAAAAGTGCCCATTAGCGCCTTTACATCGACGGGTTTGGAGCTGTCGAACGTCAATACGGGCATCGTAATTTGGGCGNGNGACCACAATGGCACAAGATTTCGCATCGATCAGGTGCGGTTTGAGGCCAACTAAGGANGCGACNACGCCCTNTCGCCCTCTAACAACCTGTTGNGCCTAAAAACGCGTCCTCAGACTGGGAATGAGGACGCCGGTGCACACCTAAGCNANACCACCCATNAGCACGTATTTAATCTCGAGGTAGTCCTCAATGCCGTATTTGGANCCTTCGCGACCCGACCCCGATTCTTTTACGCCACCAAACGGCGCCATCTCATTAGAGATAATGCCCTCGTTAACACCCACGATCCCGTAATCAAGGGCCTCGCTAACGCGCCAAACCCGACCGATATCGCGGGTGTAGAAATAACTGGCCAGCCCAAATTCGGTGTCATTAGCGAGCTGGATGACTTCTTCCTCCGTGTCGAACGTCGTAATGGGTGCCACNGGGCCAAAAATCTCATTGCGAAAAACAGCCATATCTGGCGTAACGCCCGTCAAGACGGTAGCTGAATAAAAATTGCCACCAAGTTCGCTTGGAGCCCCGCCACAGGCAACTGTGGCTCCTGCCTCAACCGTTGCCCTGACCAAGGCATCGACGTCCTGAACGGCGCGCGCATTGACCAAAGGACCAAGGTCAACACCGTCGGCAAGACCATTTCCGAGGTTGAGCTTTTTCGTCGCGGCGACTAATTTTTCCGTAAAGGCGTCCGCAACCGAGGACTGAACCAAAATGCGGTTTGAGCACACGCAGGTCTGACCACTGTTTCGATATTTAGAAATCAGTGCACCTTGCACCGCCGAGTCTAAATCAGCGTCCTCAAATACAATGAACGGTGCGTTCCCGCCCAATTCCATAGACGTTTTTTTGAGCGTAGGCACACACTGAGCTTCAAGTAATTTCCCAACTTCTGTGGAGCCTGTGAAGGATAATTTACGCACGATCGGGTTACTGGTTAGCTCATTACCAATATTGGAGGAA
>NZIJ01000078.1 GCA_002689915.1 Halieaceae bacterium
AGGGTAGTCAACATCAGCTATACGGCAACGACCCGACCACGTCCGTCACGTTTTGGTAGGAGTTGTTGGGCGACAATCGCGCGTAAATTAATGGATAGATCCATCCACAAACGACGCACATGCTCCTCAGGGAAAAAGCTTTGAATACGCTCAATCGCTTGTTTCGAACCTCCAGCGTGGAGCGTACACAGGCACAAGTGCCCCGTTTCGGCATAGGATAGAGCAATCCGCATTGTTTCCACGTCCCGAACCTCACCTATCATCACAACATTGGGGGCTTGGCGCAGTGCAGTTTTCAGTGCCACCTCAAATGCCTGGGTATCAGCACCCACCTCACGTTGACTGATAATCGACTGTTTATGGCTGTGAACAAACTCGATGGGGTCCTCAACGGTAATAATATGATCGCGTCGATTTTGGTTTCGATAATCAACCATGGATGCGAGCGTTGATGACTTACCCGCGCCTGTTGCGCCAACGATAATGACAAGACCTTGCTTCAGTAGGCTCAATTCCTTCAGTTGCGAGGGTAAGCCCAACTGTTCAAACGTCGGTATCTCGTGGTGAATTCGACGAAGCACTAAAGCCGGCTGCTCACGCTGCACATAGGCGCTCGCACGAAAGCGCCCAAGTTCAGGGTGCTCAATGGCATAGTTAGCATCGTGGTTGAGCGTGTAATCTTCAAATTGCTGTTGGGTCATACTGTCTTGAATCAGTGAGGAGACATCATCGGGCCCTAAAACTTTATCCCCGTACCCAAGTAATTCACCATCTACCTTAAAAATGGGTAACGCACCCACAGCTGCGAAACCGTCGGACGCCTCTTTTTCGACAATCTGCTTAAGAAATTCAGTCAGCTTCACTCGCGCGGCCTCATACAATATGGTCAGGTTGTCGCGCTTTGCTTCGTGCAATTGCCACGTCGATGAGTCGCTTATCAACCAACTGCTGCAGACCTTGATCCATCGTTTGCATGCCTACTGATTGTCCGGTTTGAATCGCGGAGTACATCTGCACGACTTTATCTTCTCTGATTAGATTACGAACAGCAGGTGTACCTCTGAGTATTTCCAGTGCTGCCACCCGACCGCCACCATTTCGCTTGAGCAGCGTTTGTGACACAACTGCCATCAGTGATTCAGACAGCATCGAACGAACCATTCCTTTTTCCTCGGCAGGAAACACGTCAATAATTCGATCGACTGTCTTTGCCGCGGAGGTCGTATGCAGTGTTCCAAACACCAAGTGCCCCGTCTCAGCTGCTGTGAGGGCCAGCCTTATGGTCTCAAGATCACGCATCTCCCCCACCATAATGATGTCAGGATCTTCTCGGAGTGCGGAACGCAGGGCAGTCGCAAAGCTATTCGTGTCACGGTTAACTTACCGCTGATTGACCAGACACTTTTTACTCTCATGAAGAAATTCAATTGGGTCCTCAATCGTGAGAATGTGATCGAATCGCTTCTCGTTAATAAAATCGACCATGCCAGCGAGTGTCGTTGACTTACCTGAACCTGTTGGTCCGGTTACCAAAACAAGGCCTCGAGGCATCATTGCGAACTCTTTGAGCACCTCAGGCATGCCCAGATCGTCCAGTGAGAGAATCGCTGATGGAATGGTGCGAAATACAGCCCCAGCTCCCCGATTTTGGTTGAACGCATTTACCCTAAAACGGGCGATGCCCGGCACTTCAAAAGAGAAATCGGTTTCGAGTTGATCCTCATAATCCCGACGTTGCCAGTCGTTCATAATGTCGTAGATCAGACTCTGGACTTGAGCATGATCCATAGGTGGCACGTTTATTCTACGAATGTCGCCATCAACACGAATCATGGGTGGCAAACCNGCAGACAAATGGAGATCCGATGCACTTTGCTGCGCGGTGAAAGCCAGTAATTCGGTAATNTCCNTGAAACTCACCCTCTCCATAAGTACCGGATAGNGGCCATCGGGCGTACCATACCGGCATGAGCGTNTCTAACCTACATCAAAACATATCTCAGATCAGAAGCCGACTCTCCGAAGCCGCCGANAGGGNCCAGAGAAGCCGAGATAGTGTGAAGCTGATCGCAGTTAGCAAAACCAAACCCGTAGCGGNNATTAAACGCGTTTATGAAACGGGACANCGCGACTTTGGAGAAAACTANGTCGCCGAAGCGATCGATAAAATCACGGCCTGTGAATCNTTGNACATTTGCTGGCACTTCTTAGGTCCACTTCAGTCAAACAAGACACGACTTGTTGCAGCGCATTTTGACTGGATTCACAGTGTCGATCGTATAAAGGTTGCGCAGCGNTTAAACGATCAGCGTCCCGCNACACTGNCGCCNTTNAATGTNTGTCTTCAGGTCAATATACCGGCCGANGCAACCAAGTCNGGCGTNTCGTCNNAAACCGAATTACTCGAATTGGCGCTCGCGGTCGATAAAATGGACCGACTTAAGCTAAGAGGTATTATGGCGATTCCTGCGCCAACGAAGGATCCTTTGGAACAACGAGAGCAGTTCAACCGCATCGCGGGACTTCTCAACATCCCTGGGCTGCCAATGGGAATGAAAGAACTATCNATGGGCATGTCCGCTGACATGGAGGCCGCNATTNCAGAAGGCGCAACCATGGTCAGAATTGGCACAGATATTTTTGGCGCACGGTATACTTAGCNNTCAAAAACAGAGGTANGAACGAGTGAGTCATTCAACGATTACATTCCTTGGCGGTGGCAATATGGCCAGNGCCATTTATGGCGGTTTAGTAGATAACGGATTTACCGAGACTCAAATNACCGTGATTGACCCCTCAGAGTCGGCACAACAACAGGCACGNAATGTGGGCCTCANTTGTGTTNTNAGCGCTGCACCAGAAACCATCGANGNTGATTTACTTGTTCTTGCGGTAAAACCCCAAATNGCAGCGACAGTGCTCGCATCACTCAAGGGCAAACTCTCGGNATCGACCACGGTGCTNTCTATTATCGCCGGNATCGACTCGGGTTCATTAGCNNCAATGCTGGGCCTCACAAATACATCAACGATTATTCGCTGCATGCCCAACACTCCCTCGATGGTGAATGAGGGTATGACAGCCTTACTTGCCAATGATCANTGCAGCGAGAGCGGTCGCATGCTCGCTGAACAAGTCATGGCGGCGGTNGGTAAAACACTGTGGGTGCAAGAGGAATCAGACCTNGATATCGTTACCGCCATCTCAGGGAGCGGTCCGGCCTACTTTTTTCTCTTNATGGAGAGTCTTACTGAGGCTGCCATAAAACTGGGTATGNCATNACCAGAAGCTCGNTTACTCGCTGTTCAGACGGCCGTAGGCTCNGCCAAGCTCGCATCAGTGAGCGACGAAGACCTCGCAAAACTTCGAAACAATGTAACGAGCCCTGGCGGGACCACCCAGCAAGCGATACTGTCGTTCGAGCAGGCGGGACTTCGTGGCATCGTTGATGACGCCGTTTCAGCGGCAAGAAAGCGGTCCCTTGAATTGAGCGAGGAATTTGGCGCATGAACAGTGCTTTGTCTGACATTGCTGTAACCATAGCTTCTCCACTCTTCAGCTTGGCTCTATTTTTAATCGCGATGCGTTTCCTCGCTCAGCTTTGTGGTGTGAGTCCTTACAACCCTATTTCGACGGGCCTTCGCAGCATTACCGATCCCATCGTTGCACCAATAAACAGGCTAGTTCCATCCAGTAGGCGACTAAACCTAGGGGCCATTATTGCCCTCATTGTCTGCCAAGTAATCTACATTGCAGTGATGCTGGCGCTTATTAGCCGCTTCGAGGCGTTCAACGTCCTCCAGTCCCTTATCTGGAGCACGCTTGGGGCGGCCGGCTTACTGATCAATATTATTTTCTACAGCGTGCTTGCAATGATAATTGTGAGCTTTCTCGCCCCCCAGAGTAATCACCCGGCCGTCGAGTTTGTTTGGCAACTCACTGAGCCCGTCATGGCGCCACTGCGAAATTTTATTCCTTCAATGGGTGGACTCGACTTTTCTCCCATCGTGCTTTTTATCGGTATCAACGTCATAAGAGTCTCTTTGGGCCATATGGCCGTCGCTGTCGGGATGCCCGCGTTTATTATTGGAATTTAATCAGGTGAATAACGCGCACGCACAATCAAGCGTCGGCATTGTTGAGCCCAAAACGGCATTTTTCGATGAACCGTTGTTCCTCAAGTCAGGCGAGGTACTGAAAGAGTACAGCCTCGCCTACGAGACTTACGGTGTCTTAAACGCAAACGGCAGTAACGCCGTTCTTATTTGCCATGCACTGTCGGGCAGTCATCATGCGGCGGGATATTACAGCGAGACTGATACAAAGCCAGGCTGGTGGGACACAATGATCGGTCCGGGCAAGCCCATCGATACAAACCGCTTGTTTGTCGTCTCTTCCAATAATATTGGCGGCTGCGATGGCTCAACAGGCCCCTCGAGTGTCAGTCAAAGCTCTGGCAAGCCATGGGGAAGTCTCTTTCCTCAAGTGACGGTTGAAGACTGGGTAGAGACTCAAAAGCGGCTTGCCGAGTCTTTGGGTATCTCTCACTGGGCCGCAGTCATTGGCGGCAGTTTGGGGGGGATGCAAGCCTTGGAGTGGTCTGTTCGCTACCCCAGCTGGCTGAGTCACTGCGTTGTGCTCGCTGCAGCACCTGGACTCACCGCGCAGAACATCGCCTTTAACGAAATAGCCCGACAAGCCATTTTTTCTGACCCCCAATGGCTGCAGGGAGACTATGCATTGTCCGAGACGGTCCCAGAAAAAGGTATGGCACTGGCGCGTATGGTGGGTCATTTAACCTATATGTCTGCGGATAAAATGTCCGACAGATTCGGCCGTGAACTTCGCCAAGGCAGCTTCGAACCCGATGACGACGAGCCGATCTTCCAGGTCGAGAGCTACCTGAGATACCAAGGGTCACAATTCGCTGGACGCTTCGATGCCAATACCTATGTCATCATGACGCGTGCACTGGATCGGTTCGATCTGGCATCTCACGGACAGGGAGACTTATCTGAAGCACTTGCTCGAGCAACAGCGGAGTTTTTAGTGGTCTCCTTTAGCTCTGACTGGCGTTTTGCGCCAAGCCGCTCGCAAGAAATTGCCAATGCTCTATTAGCGTCCGGCAAACGGGTCACCTATGCGGACATCGAATCTGATGCGGGACACGATGGCTTTCTTCTCGAGGATAAAGATTACATGGCCTTGGTCGGCGCGTGGATGAAGCGGGTTGCGCCATGATGTTGCGCAGTGACATCGACACCATTCTTGACTGGGTCACGCAGGGTAGTCGCGTACTCGACCTAGGTTGCGGCGATGGTGAGCTGCTGGCCGCACTCACCAAGCAAAAAGCCATTTCGGGGCTCGGGGTCGACATTGATGCTGGAAATCTCATTGCAGCAGTCGACAAAGGTTTGTGTGTCGTCCAACAAAATATGGAAGATGGACTATCGAACTTTAACTCCAAAAGCTTTGACGTTGTGATTATCGCCTTTTCGCTACAAGTGCTTACACGCCCACACACTGTGCTTGAGCGGGTTGTCGACATTGGCAATGAGGCGATCGTGAGTTTCCCTAACTTCGGTCACTGGCGATCTCGCCTATCGCTTTTGTTTTCAGGCCGGATGCCAAAAACAAAAGCCCTACCCTATAGCTGGTTTGATACCCCAAATATTCATTTCTGTACCGTGAACGACTTTGAGCAACTTTGTGACCAACTTCAGATCGAAATTATCGAGCGTAAGACATCCGAAGGCGGGCATATATTGGCTAAGCTCTGGCCAAATTTATTTGCTAAGTCAGCGAGCTACAGGATTCAACGGACGTGAAGTATTTACTTACCCTGCTTATTTCCCTATGGGCATGTCAGTTGCAGGCGCAGCAGTCTGAGCGCTTTGATCAATTCGAGCTTCATTACAGCATTGTCTACACAACGTTTCTCACGGCTGAGATCGCGGCTAAATTCGGTATCCCCAGAGGAAAGGATAAAGCGATGCTGACATTATCAGTCCGCGACGCAGAGGCCGGTGATATCGAAGGTCGCCCAATGGAAATCGAAGGCAGAACCTGGGACTTAATTACCGGTGGCAATATGAAGGTAAAAGAGGTGAAAGAAGGCCGCGCAACCTACTACCTTGTGCCTTTTGAGTTCCTCGACAGGGAATACCGATTTTTCGAATTCACCTTCACGCCCGAGGGCGCGAATAAGGCCTATAAATATAAGTTCCAAACACAGCTTTGGCGCCAGGAGTAGCCTCAGATGGCGTTTGTCTTAGCTAGCAATAACCCGGGGAAACTCAGGGAATTTGAGCAGCTGTTCACAGAGCTGGGTTTGGAAGTCGTACCGCAGGCCCAATTTGGCGTGGAAGATGCGGATGAAACCGGCTTGTCGTTCATTGAAAATGCGCTGATAAAAGCGCGCCATGCGTCAGAACGAACAAACCAACCCGCTATGGCAGACGACTCCGGAATTGTTGTTCCGGCCCTCAAAGGAGCGCCCGGCATCTACTCTGCGCGCTATTCAGGTAAAGGCGACGCAGCTAACAATGAAAAACTGCTCAGGGCACTCGAGGGTATAGAGGGAGCGGGCCGAAGTGCTTTCTACGTTGCGGTTATCGCGCTGGTGAAGCACGCGAGTGACCCCATGCCTATCATTGCTGAAGGGCGCTGGCATGGTCGAATTGCAAAGGGCCTAGTAGGCGAGGGTGGCTTCGGCTATGACCCCTTATTCATTCCAGATGGCTTTAAGATTACGGCAGCTCAGATGACACCTGATGATAAACAGGCTCTGAGTCATCGAGCACAAGCACTTAAAGCGCTCGCGCCCCAACTCAACGGCCTTCAGTGAAACAAAAGATCCCTCTCGCTTTGTATATCCACATCCCGTGGTGCGAGCGAAAGTGCCCCTACTGCGACTTCAACTCGCATGAAAATTACAGCCCGGACATTGAACCTCTGTATGTCTCAGCACTTCTCAATGATCTTGACCAACAACTCGAGTTCGTCGATGGACGACAGGTGTCTTCCATCTTTTTTGGCGGGGGGACACCCAGCCTTTTTTCGGGCCCAGCAATTGACCAAATCTTGAGTGGTGTTCGGTCGAAAGTAGTATTAACTGACGATTGTGAAATTACGCTTGAGAGCAATCCGGGGAGTGCCGAAGCGGCGAAGTACCGGTCCTACAGGGAAGCTGGAGTCAATCGCCTGAGTATTGGTGTGCAAAGTTTCGCCGAAGATAAGTTGCGTGCGCTTGGCAGGATTCATACGGGCGACGAGGCCAGGGCGGCTATCGATATGGCTTTTTCCTCAGGGTTTAGCCGACTTAATGTTGATCTGATGTATGGATTAGAAGGCCAGACCCAAGTCGAGGCAATCAGCGATATCAAGACCGCTATGAGTTATGGCATCTCTCACCTGTCCTGGTATCAGCTAACGATTGAACGAAATACAGCATTTTGGTCAGCACCGCCTACGCTGCCTGAGACAGACATAATTGAGCCTTGGCAGAGTAAGGTTAGCCGCTTACTTGGTGAGTTTGGTATTTTCCAATACGAAGTATCGGCATGGAGCAAAAAGGGAGAGGAGTCGAGGCATAACCTAAATTACTGGCTGTTTGGCGACTATCTAGCGATTGGCGCAGGTGCCCACGGTAAAGTCACCATAGGCGATTCGGTTTACCGACTCCAAAGAACACGACATCCCTCTCACTATCTTGAGGAGTTTGAGCAAGCCCAGGCAAACACAGGTATCAAAGCGCTAAAGGCGATACCCGATGACGATAGGGTGGGTGAGTTCATGATGAATGCGTTGAGACTTCGTAATGGCGCGCCGCGGGATTATTTTCAAGCGCGAACAGGAAAAGAGTATGGTGCCATCAAGAAAACGCTTGAGTCGTTAAGCGCTCGGGGACTCATCAGCGACGACCCAGAGCGACTGGTCACCACAGAGCTCGGATACCGCCACTTAGATACGGTCATCGAGGCATTTTTTTGATCAGCTGACCAGACGGCTAGCGTCGTGCGATTTTTTTTCAAACAGCAAATCCCACACCCCATGGCCCAATCGATGGCCTCTTCGCTCGAACTTTGTCTCGGGACGGGATTCAGGGCGCGCTATATAGTTGTTTTGACCGGCGGTATTGAGAAGCAACGCGTTCGCTGAAAGAACGTCCATCATATGTTCCGCATAGGGCTGCCAATCAGTGGCCAAGTGCAAATGCCCAGCAGGTGATAGCCGACTGACAAGAAGTTCGACGAAATCAGGCTGTATTAAGCGACGCTTGTGATGCCGCTTCTTGTGCCACGGATCAGGGAAAAAGATCTGTAGCAAATCGATCGACTCTTGAGGTATGGCCTCCTCAAGCACCTGAACCGCATCCTCGGCGAAAACCTTCAGGTTTTTGATGCCCCGCTTATCGACCTCGGACAACAACTTACCGACACCAGGCCTGTGCACTTCAATGCCTAAATATCTGTCCTGTGGATTTTGATCGGCCATCGCCACAAGGCTATCGCCCATACCAAAGCCAATTTCTAAAACACGACGACCCGCCACGACGAACGAGCGGTCCCAGTCGAAGCGTTTTTCACTCAACGTAAATCCATGCGCAGGAAATACGGAACTCCAGCCCTTTTGCTGACTTTCAGTCATTCTACCTGCACGAATAACGAAACTTTTTATTCGATAATTCGACTGCTCACTCATTGACCGCGCGCTCTCGTGCCGCCATTAAAGAGCAAAACCAACCCGCCAAAAAAAGGAGGCCACCAAGGGGTGTGATAGCACCCAGAATAGCGATATCTGTGAGAACAAGGGCATACAAGCTCCCAGAAAAAATGACAATGCCGGCAACAAAAGTACGCAAGGCGCGAGTAAGCCAAACGTTAGGTTCATCTTTGGATAGGCCCAACAGCGCCAGAATCACCAACGTGTGGAACATGTGATAGTCAATTGCGGTTGCCCACGTCGCTAAACGGGGAGGTGTCACCACGCTGGCAAGAGCGTGTGCCCCAAAGGCACCTAAAGCAACCCCTGCGAACCCGAGAGCGCAAGCGACAGACAGATAAAATGATTTCATAAACCGGTGGTTAGTTAGGCGAGCATTCCCGTTCGCAGCTTTTTCATAGCGTTGCTCTCGAGCTGGCGGATGCGCTCTGCCGATACACCATACTCGTCAGCCAACTCGTGCAGTGTCGCCTTAGGCTCTGATAACCAGCGTCGAGCGACAATATCCCGGCTCCGAGCGTCAAGGGCAGACATCGCGTCTGATAGCTGGCTCTCCTCATGCGCAACATGATTAGCCGACTCGACCAACATAGCAGGATCCATCGACTGATCCTCAAGGTACTGCTGAGGCGCCTGCCATGCGGACTCTTCGTCGGCATCGACCGGCATATCAAAAGCCACATCACGGCCCGATAAGCGGCTTTCCATACGCGTCACTTCCGCAGGGTCCACACCGAGATCCTCGGCAATTGCGAGCGTCTCTGCCTCAGTCAGCCAATGTGTCCCTTTTTTCTGGCTTCGAAGATTGAAGAATAACTTGCGTTGCGCCTTCGTCGTCGCAACTTTAACGATGCGCCAATTCTTGAGGATGTACTCGTGCATTTCCGCTTTTATCCAATGCACAGCAAAAGACACCAAACGAACACCCTTAGTGGGGTCGAAACGCTTTACTGCCTTCATCAAACCAACGTTGCCTTCTTGAATAAGGTCAGCTTCTTGCAGGCCGTAACCAGAATATGAACGAGCCACATGAACGACAAATCGTAGGTGTGCAAGTACTAACTCACGCGCAGAATCAACGCAGTTGTCATAAAAAAGCCGCTCAGCGAGCTCTTTCTCTCTATCAACTGAAAGAATTTGGATAGCGCTGACTGTCTGTACATACGCGCCGAGGTTGGCCCCAGGCGCCATACTAAGAATGGCACTTGGTGACAATGCGACTGCTGTATTGGTCTCGGACATACGCAAACCTCCTAACTGGATGAGAATATTAGCACTCTTGCCTTGAGAGTGCTAACTCCAGAAAAAGTTCCGCGTCAGCTTAACGAGGTTGGATGCGCGCTAAATGAAGCTGAACGGAATAACACGCGCTTATCCAGCCAAGCGTCGCGCCCACCGCAAGAAGACCGAACACGTTCAACAAACCAAATACTGAGACAGCAGCAGAGCGGTCGTAAAGCTCAAATAGTTGAGATATGGGTACCGTCAGTGTCTCCAGTGCAAGCAAGATCAACACTGCAGCAACAAGCCCTCCCAACGCACCGATCAAAACCCCAGTGTATAAGAACGGACGGCGAGCAAACGCGTTGCCCCCGCCGATTAATTTAATAACAACAATTTCTTCTCTGCGTGACTCAATGCCCAGTCGTAGGGTGTTTCCCAGTGTCAGCACCACCCCCAACGCCATTGCAACGCCAAGCGCGATAGCCACAGAGCGCGCTAACGCAATAAATGCCTCGAGACGCTCAAGCCAGCGACTGTCCAAAATGACTTCTGACACCCCGGGTAAGGCGGTCAAATCCTGACTTAGTTGTTCAAGACCCGCGGCGCGGATATTGGAAGAAGGATAGAGCCATAGGGTGTGCGGGAGGGGATTGCTTGCCAACCTGCTAGAGAGTGCATCCAAACCCGTTGCGTTAATAAACTCTTTTAACGCTGTATCCCGATCAATGATTTTTACCGAGGCAACACCAGGCTGTCGCTCAATTTTCTCAGCCAATACCTCCGCATCACCGTAGGTTAATGCCGGATCGGTCAGCACCGAGAGTTGTGGGGGCGCATCTAACTGGTTGATTTCCTGCGTCACGGCGTTGGCTAAGGTGAGCGCAAATGTCGGCAGGGCCAGAGCAATGGCGATAACCAGCACCGTGAGTGCATTTGATACAGGCTCTCGAATCAGCTTTTCAACGCTTGCTGCGGCGGCTTGCCGGTGATGATGTGCCCAAGCTAAAACCCGAGGTCGCGGTCCCGAACCAACCCCCGCCGGAGACTGAATTGCCATTAACTGTCACCTCGCAACGAATTACCAAGCGTAATCAACCGCCCTTCTTGCAACGTGAGAATGCGCTGCGACATGCGTGAAATCAGTGCCAAGTCATGACTTGCAACGATGACAGTCACGCCCACACTATTGAACGCCGCGAAGAGCCCCATAATTTCCGCGGATAACTGTGGGTCCAAGTTACCGGTAGGTTCATCCGCAATTAGAATTTTAGGTCGTGCGACGACGGCGCGCGCTATACCAACACGCTGTTGCTCTCCGCCGGACAGCATCTCTGGCGACGCTCGTTCTCTATCTAGGAGTCCAACTTTATCGAGCGCCGCTCGCACACGGCGATCGATATCGCGTTTTGTAAATCCCGCTATTTCCAGCGGCAGTGCCACATTGTGAAAGACTGAGCGATCAAAGAGCAGCTTGTGATCTTGGAAAACCACACCAAAATCACGTCGATAAGCCGCAATACCCGATTCACGAATTTTTGCTAACGGGCGACCATTTACTCTGACGTCGCCAGAAGAGGCGCGATCAAGTAAAAGAAGTAACCTTAAAAGCGTACTTTTTCCTGCGCCGGAGTGCCCCGTTAGAAAAGCCATCTCTCCACTGGCCATGCTGAAAGACAGATCAATAAGCGCATCGCGCTGATCGAATCTTTTCCCTACACGATCGAAGACAATATCCACTGTTAGCTACTCAACAGGACTGAACAAGGCATCAACGAATTCACCGGCATTAAATGGACGCAAGTCCCCAACGCCTTCCCCAATACCAATAAAGCGTATGGGGCGTTTGATCTGTTCACCAATGGCGAAAACAACCCCGCCCTTCGCGGTGCCATCAAGTTTCGTCAATGCAATGCCTGTCACCCCGACACACGCATCAAACTCTTTCGCCTGCGCGACGGCGTTCTGACCCGTACCCGCGTCCAATACCAACAATGTCTCATGGGGCGCGGTCTCATCGGCTTTCTTAATGACCCGAACAATCTTTTCTAGCTCGGTCATTAGATGCGCTTTATTGTTCAACCTCCCCGCTGTATCGGCGAGCAACACATCGATGTTTCGGGCTTGTGCTGCGTTTAAGGCATCGAA
This sequence comes from Halieaceae bacterium, assembly GCA_002689915.1. Taxonomy (GTDB): domain Bacteria; phylum Pseudomonadota; class Gammaproteobacteria; order Pseudomonadales; family Halieaceae; genus Luminiphilus; species Luminiphilus aquimaris. Next base: position 12,094 of record NZIJ01000078.1, read on the forward strand.
TAAAACGGATGCGCTATCGGCGCCGGTATGCTGGGCAATTACGGGCACATTATTGCGCTCACCCCATGTCTGGAGCTGCTCAACCGCGGCGGCTCTAAACGTATCACCCGCGGCCAACATGACCGACTTTCCCTCTGACTGGTAGCGATGTGCCAGCTTACCGATTGTCGTTGTCTTCCCCGCACCATTTACACCAACGACCAAGATGACAAACGGCCCCTGTTTTGGCTCGTTAACCGCGACGTCCTGCGCGACCAGCGTCTCTTCTAACAGCCGCTTCAATGTCGTCATAACAGCCTCGGCATCGACAGAGGAGTTCCGAGGATATGTCGCAATAAGTCGATCCATGATGACTTGTGTGGTTGCGACGCCGACGTCTGCCATCAACAACTCGGTTTCTAGGGCCTCTATCACGTCATCGTTAATGGTGGCCCGAACACCGAGTGCCGACTCCAAGCCAGACATTAACGACTGACTTGTCCGACCTAAACCTGCGGTCAATCGGCCAAACCATGAGGTGTCCTCGGCCTGCGCCTCTTCTTTCGACTCGTCTTTGACAGTCAGATCAGCGGATGCTTGGTCCACCTCTTTCTGCTTCCGCCCAAACCACTTCATTTTATTTCAGGTTCCTTTGCTGGCCACGCGCACGATCAGCGCTATGCTATGCGAGTCTAACATCAGGTGCTTGCATCATGAGTAAAAGTCGAACGCGGCAGCCCGCAAATCAAATCCGCATGATCGGCGGGCAGTGGCGTGGCAGAAAACTAAGCTTCCCGGACGCAGAGGGACTTCGCCCAACCGCCGACAGAGTCCGAGAAACCGTCTTCAACTGGCTAGCAGATCACGTCAGCGGATCGAGGTGCCTCGATATGTTTGCAGGCTCAGGCGCACTAGGGTTTGAGGCTCTGTCACGGGGCGCTAGTCATTGCTGCTTTGTTGAAAAGAATCCAGCGGTACTTCGTCAGATTCAAGCAAACTGTGAGCTGCTTAACGCAACCAGTCAGAGCGAACTGGTGCTCGCCGACGCAAACATTCCGCTGCAAACGAGCGAGCCTTTCGATATCGTATTTTTAGATCCGCCCTTCAAGAGTGCGTCGCTTCAGCGCTGTCTCGATTGGCTTATTAACAGCGCAACACTAAAGCCCGGCGCGTTAATCTATATAGAAACCGCTAAAGACGAGCCATGGCGCAATGATTCACTCAACGTTTTAAAAGAGAAATACGCCGGGGAAGTCTGCTTTCGACTCACTGAACTTAAATAGCAGGATTTGTCCTCGACATTGGGGTTGTGTAGTCTCGGATCGAAGAGATAAAGAGCTGTTTTTATGCGTAACCACACGATCGTTTATCCTGGAACATTTGACCCCATTCACAACGGACACGTCGATCTCGTTGAACGCGCCGCAAACCTGTTTGACAAGGTGGTTATTGGGGTCGCAGACAGCGCCAAAAAACAGCCCCTTTTCTCAACAGAAGAGCGGATTGATCTCGTAAGACAATCGCTAGCTCACCTGGATAATATTGAAGTGAAAGGCTTTTCTGGTCTATCGATTCGTTTCGTAGAGGATCAAGGGTCTCAGTGCGTGCTTCGCGGCATTCGGACAACCGCCGATTTCGAATTCGAGTACCAGCTCGCCAATATGAATCGCGCAATGAACCCCGCATTTGAGAGTATCTTCTTAACACCCACCAATGACTTCTCTTATATTTCGTCGACTCTTGTTCGCGAGATAGCCTCAATGAAGGGCGATGTCGAGAACTTCGTGCCCCCCGTGGTCTTGGCTGCCTTGAAGGCCAAGTTCATGGTTAGCGCTGGCAGTTAGGGCAAAATACCGTCGAGCGATTGGACTGCCGGATTTCTTTCAGCGTTTGACCCTTACAGCGCTTACACAACTCGCCCGCTCGCCCGTAAACCTGCAAGCTCTGTGCGAAGTAGCCGGCTTTACCATCACCACCTACGAAATCGCGAAGCGTTGTACCGCCCACTTCTATCGCGGTCGCTAAGACTTCCTGAATCGTCTCGGCAAGGCGGACATAGCGCACTTTGCTCACTTTATTCGCGGCCCGATCAGGTCTAATGCCTGCCATGAACAACGCTTCATTTGCATAAATATTGCCCACGCCCACGACCACTTTCGCATCCATAATGAAATGCTTCACAGGCGCCGCACGCGTCCGCGAAGCCCGATGTAGGTAGTCGCCAGAAAAGTCAGTCGATAGCGGCTCGGGGCCCAAATGATCGAGCAGGGTATGCGAGGTGCCCTCCACCCAATGCATGCTGCCAAATCGGCGAGGGTCGTGATAACGAAGCAAAAACCCTGTATCGAGCGCTATATCGACATGATCATGTTTGCGCGGTTGTTCCTTGTTGTTAACCAGACGAAGGGAGCCGGACATGCCCAGATGGACCAAAAGACTGCCGTTATCAAAATCAATCAGCAGATACTTAGCGCGACGCCGGGCCGCTAACACCCGACCACCTTCTAATCGTTGCTCTAAATCATCGCTGATCGGCCATCGGAGCCGGCGATCACGTATCGTTACGCTTGATACCCTGCGCCCAACAACGTGTGGCTCTATTCCTCTTCGCGTTGTTTCTACTTCGGGTAGCTCCGGCCCCTGCCTCTCCAAAAAGCTTAGCTAATAAGCAAAAAAAACCCCGGCAATGCCGGGGTCTTCGAACTGCTTTGCACTTACTTGATCTTACCTTCTTTGTAGACCACGTGCTTACGTGCGACGGGGTCGTACTTCTTCATCTCTAACTTGTCAGGCGTCGTACGCTTGTTCTTGTCAGTTGTGTAGAAGTGGCCTGTGCCCGCTGACGAATTCATCCGAACTTTTTCTCGCATCGTTATCTACTCCTTAAACCTTTTCGCCGCGTGCACGCAGCTCTGAAAGAACTGTTTCGATTCCACGCTTATCAATAACTCTCATACCTTTGGGAGACACTCGAAGAGAAACGAACCGCTTCTCTGACTCTACCCAAAACCGGTGATTGTGAAGGTTAGGCAGGAAGCGTCTGCGAGTGCGATTCTTCGCATGCGAGACATTGTTGCCCGTCATTGGACGCTTACCTGTAACTTGACATACTCGCGACATCTGTCTGTCCACCAAAAAAAGGAGCGGCAAGATACCAAAGGCCTAGGCCTTAAGCAACATGCAGAGTTACACAAATCCTAAGTTTCTTAGGCTTTCACAACGACCAGCAGCAACGATGACATGATCCACAAGGTCGATATCAACGATGTTCAAACACTTTACTAACTTCCGGGTCGTATCGATATCGGCCTGACTTGGTACCGGCGAGCCTGACGGATGGTTGTGTGCGACGATAATCGACGACGCATGGTGCGACAGGGCCCTCATCATAACGACTCGGTGATAAACGCAGGCGCTGTCGATCGAGCCCACGAACAAAATCTCACTCGCAATAAGTTGGTATTGACCATCCAGAAAAACTGCAACGAACGTCTCGCGCACTCGTCCATCCAACATTTCAACCAAATATTGCTCCAGACTTCTCGCATCGATTCTCTCTTTTTGAGCGCTCAAACACTCCTCAGACATCAATGTTTGTAAAACAAACATCGCTTTAACGCGCACGCGAACAACGTGATTAGCCACCGGATGACTGAAGGCACCTTCAGCCAGTCCTCGCGAAACAGCGCGCAATGAAACGAAGGGTGGACAACTAGCCAACAGTGCATCAGCGGCAGAAGTCGAGATGTCGAGCACCTCTGCCATAAGGACGATGCGATTACGGTTAGCGTACATAGTTAATCCGCCTGAGATTTACCATTGCGGGGCCAATCCTGTGTCGTTTTCAATCAATGTGGCTATCGCTACTGCACCCTCTGGCCGCAACGTGTTAACCACGCATTCACTCGACAGCCACAAGACAGACTTAAAATGTATCCAGCAAATGGGTCATTCCCCCGCTTCAAGAACCCTCAAACTCCCCGTGGCTCCTCGTGTGGGGAGTACTACCAGTCAAGACCAGTAGGATTCATCACGCGTGGATGCTACCTTTGACATCAACTTTCCCGGTTGCATTGGGCAAATGGCACGACTTTTAAATCGCAATTTCATCATTGGCGTCACAGGAAGCATCGCCGCGTACAAGGCGGCGGAAATCACACGTGAACTGAAACGTGAGGGCGCCAATGTGCGCGTGATCATGACGGACGGCGCCTGCGAGTTCATTACACCGCTGACGTTGCAGGCACTCTCGGGTAATCCAGTCCACACCGGCCTCCTCGATACCGACGCGGAAGCGGCGATGGGCCACATAGAACTGGCACGCTGGGCAGATGCATTGGTTATCGCTCCCGCTAGTGCCGATTCCATTGCGCGTCTCGTTCAAGGCAGAGCGGATGACCTCCTCGGCGCCTGCGCACTTGCAACGCCAGCCCCCGTTTTTGTTGCCCCTGCTATGAATCAGGAAATGTGGGCGAAAGCCGCGACCCAAGAAAATATCCATGTCCTTCAAAACCGAGGGATTACAATATTAGGGCCCGACTCAGGAAGCCAAGCCTGCGGTGATATCGGTGCAGGGCGGTTGCTCGACCCACGTGAAATCATCGAGTCACTCGTCGCCACCTTTTTGACAGGCCATCTCGCAGGCAAGCACGTTGTTATTACGGCAGGCCCCACCCGAGAACCACTTTGTCCAGTGCGCTACCTCAGCAACCGAAGCTCCGGGAAAATGGGCTACGCGCTCGCCGAGGCCTGCGTGAATGCAGGCGCACGAACGACACTCATCTCAGGTCCGGTTCACTGTGAAGCGCCTCCCGGTGTAGTACTGGTACCCGTGGAGACCACACAGGAAATGCTTGACGCCAGCATGGCCGCGTCAGATGACGCAGATATTTTTATTGGCGCCGCCGCGGTTGTGGACTTCCGACCCGAATCAGTGGCAACACAAAAAATAAAGCGTGAAGGGTCGACAACCATGGACCTTAAGCTAGTTTCCAACCCTGACATCATTGCCAGCATCGCAGCGCGTCAGGTGCGACCAAGCCTAGTCGTTGGCTTTGCCGCAGAGACAAATGATGTCACTACTTATGCGCGGAACAAGCTGAAAAAGAAGCGCTTAGATTTCATTTTTGCAAACGACGTCAGTGATTCTGCAATCGGGTTTAACAGCGACAGCAATGCTGGGACGCTCATCAGCGCCGACAATGACATTACAATGGCATTGTCATCCAAGCGCGTACTCGCAGAGACCATGATTGCTGAGCTCGCGAAACACCTGCCAGAGACATGAGCGCATCACGTCCGCCAGAAGGACATATTTCAGCCGAAGAAAGACGTAAGTTGCTTATTTCGACTCACGGCATTGTGCTCGCTGTTGTCCCTACCCTTGCGGCCGTTCTGTACTTTGTATTCGGCCGATCATTTTTTGCAGGTGCTCGGATATCGCAGGCTAACGGAATTCGCGTAGACTTCGCAGTCAGCTGGGCTCACATTAATGATGCGTTGGCAAACAATCCCACGCTGAGGTTTGAGGGTGACGACGATAGTTGCCGCGGCAGACTAGAGGAGCTTGTCGCTAATCTGTTATCGCAGAAATACCGGGAGTTAGCACTACCTACTCCCCTGCCCACTATGACAACTTCTAGGAGCCCATAGGCTATGTCATTAAACAGAACGGATGCAGAACAATTTGCTCGGGTGCTTACCGAGTCGTTGCCCTACATCCAACGATTTACCGGCAAAACTATGGTGATTAAATTTGGCGGTAACGCAATGACCCACCCAGAACTCCAAGAGAGCTTTGCTCGCGACGTAGTTCTAATGAAGCTTGTGGGCATGAACCCCATTATTGTTCATGGTGGCGGCCCTCAAATAGGGAAACTACTGAGTCGCTTAGGCATCGAGTCGCGCTTTGTTGGCGGTATGCGCGTCACTGATGAAGAGACCGTGGACGTAGTAGAGATGGTGCTAGGTGCGGCCGTAAATAAGGAGATTGTCGATAGCATTCACCGAAACGGCGGACGAGCAGTTGGTATCACAGGAAAAGATGGTGAGCTGATTAGGGCCAGAGCCCTATCAGGGCACTTGGCGGTAGAGGGTGCCGAGGACATTGGCTTAGTGGGCGAAGTAGAGAGTGTTGATACTGACATTCTTACCATGCTCGCCAACAGCGACTACATACCGGTGATCGCGCCGGTAGCAGGCAGTGCAGATGGACACACTTACAATATCAATGCTGACCTCGTTGCTGGCAAGCTAGCAGAGGTGCTCCAAGCAGAGAAACTGATGTTATTAACGAACGTGACGGGGTTATTGGACGGTGAGGGGGAGACGCTCACCGGTCTTACGACTCAACGTGTCGATGAACTCATTGCCAACAAGATTATAACGGGCGGTATGCTCCCTAAGGTCCGTTGCGCGATGGATGCTGTGAGGGCAGGCGTCACGAGCGCTCATATTATCGACGGACGAGTGCCGCACTCAACCTTGCTGGAAATCTTCAGTGATGAGGGTATTGGCACCTTGATCACAAACAAGACGATGGGTACGGTTGATCGNCCATAATCGCAACACAATAAACCCTCTGGCGGACACAATGCCCAAGAANCAAAGCGGTCGAAAAGAACAAATCCTACAAACTCTCGCAGAAATGCTGGAGTCGAGCCCAGGAAGCAAAATTACCACAGCAAAGTTGGCTGCAAATCTGGNGGTTTCAGAGGCTGCGCTNTATCGTCATTTTCCATCAAAAACACGTATGTACGAGTCGTTGATCGATTTTGTTGAAGANACNCTCTTCACGCGTATTACTCAAATTCTCAACGAAGAANCCAAGCAGTTGGCGCGTTGCAAAAAAATCCTCACGTTGTACCTGATCTTCTGCGAGCGAAATCCGGGCATTACACGAATACTGNGTGGCGATGCGCTTATGGGAGAGCACGAGCGCCTACGTGANAGGGTAAGCCAAGTTTACGATCGNATTGAAACCCAATTGCGCCAGTGCTTACGCATGGCNGAAATGGAAGAGGGCTGGCGAACAGCAATTCCCGTNAACCCNGCTGCGAACATGCTTCTTGCAACNGCGGAAGGGCGNATAGCGCAGTTCGTGCGCTCAAACTTCGCGCAATCACCNACAGAAGGCTGGGATGATCAGTGGAGGATTGCCACNAGCGCAATCGGCATTGAGGTACCCAAAGGCGGTTAATTGTCGCGAGAGGCTCTATCGCGGCTGAGTGATCTTCGCAACAAAACCACGTCTTGTAGCTGTGCGAANCGATCGCGGTCTCGAGCATAATCCTCGGTTACTGCCGCGACTTGGCCTTCACGCTCCTCGATCGACCGTCCCGCTGCAGCGATTTCGGATCTTAATATCTCTACCGCCTCAAGGTCTTGGGGCAATGCGTCTTCACCTCGCCGCTCAAAATCAGCTAAACGGCTGAGTGCCGTCTCGAGACGCCCTCGCGCAACGCGCTGATTGCTGGCCAAAATGGAGAGTCGAATTTTAAGCTCACGCAGTGCACGATCCCGCGCCGCATCAATGTCTTCCACGGTGCTATAACGGAGCAATAAAAAACGATCCCACTCGGCAAGTCGTGCACGCTCGGCTTCAGCGCCACGCTTGAGTCGCTCGACAAGGTCTTTGTCGTTCAACTCTGAGCCACTAAGTTGACGGGGGACGACCTTAATGACTTCACCTAGAGGACTGAGCACCTCGTAGCCTCTCCCTGCGAACTTGGCGGGAACGTGCCAGTCTACAACGGTGCCACCCTCGTTATTTTTGTAACGGTACAGGTTGTCAGCAAAAGCTGTCGAGCAGCTGATAATCGCCAGTAGCACGGCCAGCCGTTTAGACACCATACTGCTCCCGATAAGCATTCATTTTTTGCAAGCTACCATTGAGCTCTGGCTGTATCTCCAGCCACTCAATAATGTCGTGCATCGTGATGACCGACGTCACGGTTAAACCCAGGGAGGTTTGAACCTCCTCGACCGCAGATTGCGCCCCAACACCCCGCTCGCATCGATCTAGACCAATAACAACACCAACAGGGTTAGCCCCATGATCACGAATAAGGTCAACGGAGTGGCGAATTGCTGTGCCCGCAGTAATGACATCATCAACAATGAGAATGTTCCCAATCAAAGGGGCGCCTAACAAAATACCCCCCTCGCCATGCGTTTTAGGCTCTTTTCTATCAAACGTAATAGCAAGATCTCTGTCGTAGCGGGTCTTTAAGGCAATACCGGCCGCGGTCGCTAGCGGGATACCCTTGTAAGCGGGTCCGAATAAACCATCTAGACCCTCTAACATAGGCTGTGCTGCCTGCGCGTAACAATTACCCAGTGTTGCCATGGCCTCGCCTGTTGAGAAGACGCCCGCATTAAAAAAGTAGGGGCTTACACGACCTGACTTTAGGGTAAATTCGCCAAACTTGAGCGCGCCAAAACGGATAGCAAGCTCGATAAACTGATTTTTGCTGTCAGATTCCTGCATTAAAACGCCCCAAAGAAACGCAAAATAAAATGGTAAAGATGAAGCCTAGCTGTGCCTTGACGTTTCAAGTCACAAACTAACTAACGTAGTATACCCCTGTCGGTAATTAGGAAACAGAAATGAAGGTGTTATCACTGGTAGTCGATGGCCTTGAGCGAGCTCGCGAGGATGGGCTAGTCCCTTGGGTCTTTCAGCAGGATGCTGACATCATTTGTTTACAAGATACTCGGTGCTCTGAATATTCGCTTACGTCCAACGACTTCTTTCCCAGCGAATACCACGCCTATTTTGCCGACAATTATGATGATCATCGCACCAACGGCGTTGCTCTTTACTGCCGTGAGATGCCCAAGGCCATAATGTTTGGTCTGGGGTTCATGGATTACGACCCCTTA
>NZIJ01000079.1 GCA_002689915.1 Halieaceae bacterium
ACGAGGAGTCTATTGGTATTCAGCTCATTGCCGGTGATGCCAGTCCACGAAAGTTCTATCGTGCCTCGCTCTGTCTCAACGCGGAGATACAGACACACATCCTGATGGTGTCGCCACCTACTGAGAACAACGAACAGTTTGTTTTGGTACAGGGGCTACTTAAGGCGGCGGGTATTCGCGTGCCAAGGTTACAGCGTGCCGACTTAAGTCTAGGGCTCTTTTTGCTCGAGGATCTTGGGGACGTCACCTACTGGTCCGCCTTACAAGAGGGGGATGTCGATACTTATTACACGAGGGCACTCACCGCCCTCAGCGACATGCAGGCACTGAGTGGGGCGCAGACAGTTTTACCTGTATACGACGACAAAGAGCTTCAGCGTGAGTTGACTATTTGCCCTGACTGGTTTTTTGCGCGTGCGCTCTCCATGGACTTAGGCCCCTCGGATGAGGCGGTCTTTGAGCGATTCAGTCAGTGTCTTTTATCGGTAGCGGCTGAGCAGCCGTCTCGATTTGTCCATCGCGACTACCACAGTCGAAATCTCATGGTGCTCGATGAAGGCGACATCGCCATTATCGATTTCCAGGACGCCATCGTTGGTCCTATTACCTACGATGCGGTATCGCTTTTGAAAGATGTTTATATCGTCTGGCCACGAGAGCAGCAGATGAGCTGGCTAGCACAGTATTGGCGCTTGTTGGTGAGTGCGGATTATTTGCCTGACGACTCATGGGGGGCGTTCGTGCGCTGGTACGACCTAATGGGTCTTCAGCGTCACGTAAAGATCTTGGGGGTGTTTTCCCGGCTTTGGCTTCGAGATCAAAAGCCAGCCTACATGCGCGATATTCCGGTGGTTATTGACTATATCCGTGAGGCTTGTGGTTTGTATTCTAAGGATTACTCAGCGATTGCTGATTTTTGGAAGTGGTTCGAGGACAGGGTGCTCCCACAGGTTCAGCAAGCAGATTGGTACGCCACTTCATGAGGCGCGTGATGATTTTAGCTGCGGGAGAGGGGCGAAGAATGCGACCGCTCACCGACAGCCGGCCTAAACCCTTAATAGAGGTCGACGGAAAACCGCTGTTAGCATTCCATCTCGAGCGGCTGGTTGCGGCAGGATTTACGGACATTGTGGTGAACGCATCGTATTTTTCGGAGCAAATAGAGGCCTTTTGTGGCGATGGATCTCGTTGGGGCTGTCATGTGAAGGTTGTCGTAGAGCCCAAACCGTTAGAGACGGCAGGCGGGATTTTAAACGCGTTGCCTCTGCTCGGAGATGAGCCTTTCGTCGTAGTAAATGGTGACGTCTTTACGCACTATCCCTTTGAACAGCTGCGAAGACATGACTTAAACAATGACCTTGCGCACTTGGTCATGATTCCCAATCCAACACATCATCCAGAGGGTGACTTCCAGCTGTTAGAAACACGGATAGTCGATGCCGAGCCATCGCGGACCACATTCTCGGGGCTGTCGGTAATGAGTCCTGGTTTATTCGCTGGGTTGGCGCCGGGCAAGCTGGCTTTGCGCCCTGTGCTTGATCAGGCTATTTCGTCACAACGCGTTAGCGGTGAGCTGTTCTCAGGACTCTGGTCAGATGTCGGAACGCCTGATCGGCTACGAAAACTTGAAATTGCGCTAGCAGGTTAAACCTAAGACTCAAGTTGACTGGCGAGCGCTGGCCGCGCGCTTTACACTACGCATCTAGCTTATATATGACACCATTATTCCTCACACACTTCTGCTCTGGATGCCGCGATGCGTGATTATCAAATAGCCCCGTCAATTTTGGCCGCTGACTTCGCGCGATTAGGTGCCGATGTCGACACCGTATTAGCGGCGGGAGCCGATATTGTTCATTTCGACGTTATGGACAATCACTACGTACCTAACTTGTCCGTTGGTCCAATGGTGTGCAAAGCCCTCAGAGATTTTGGGATCGAGGCGCCAATTGATGTACACCTTATGGTGACACCCGTCGATGCATTGGTTGGCATGTTTGCCGATGCGGGAGCGAGCTACATTACCTTTCACCCTGATGCCTCAACCCATGTTGACAGGACGCTGCAGCTCATTCGCGATGCAAACTGCAAAGCGGGTTTGGTTTTCAACCCAGCGGCTAGCCTCGACGCACTTAAGTACGTCATGGACAAGGTTGATATGATTTTACTTATGTCCGTCAATCCGGGTTTCGGCGGGCAGTCGTTTATTCCTCAAACGCTGGATAAGTTGCGAGAGGTGCGTGAGCTTATCGATGCCTCGGGGCTTGATATACGACTTGAGGTCGATGGAGGCGTTGGGCCTGCCAATATTGCCGCCGCCGCAGAGGCGGGAGCCGATACGTTTGTTGCGGGCTCAGCGATCTTTGGAAAGCCGGATTACAAAACCGTTATCGATAGTATGCGCGAGGCGCTTGCGGCGGTTGGATAGGATGCGCAATGAATCAATCTGATTACGATGCATTGGTTGCAGAGGGTTATTCGCGCATACCGATTACGCGGACGTTGCTTGCCGATACCGAGACCCCGCTCTCAACATTTTCCAAGTTGTGTAAAGCGCCGTATGCCTTTCTATTTGAGTCTGTCGAGGGTGGAGAGAAGTGGAGCCGTTATTCGATTGTTGGACTCCCCGCAACGCAGCGAATTGCTATCTCAGGTAAAACCTTCTCGCGCTACCAGGGTGGGGAATTGGTTGAATCCCACGAATCGACTGACCCCCTCGCTGAAATNGAAGCGCTCCACCAGTCGGCTTCTAGCGCGCCACTTCCATCGCTACCGGTTTTTCACGGNGGATGGGTGGGTTACTTTGCCTATGACACGGTGCGCTATGTCGAGCCCAAATTATCGGTTGACGTCAATCCCGATGATCTGGGGACACCCGATATTCTGTTNGTGCTCGCTGAAGAGGTTGTNGTTTTTGACAATCTTCGCGGCACATTGACCCTGATTGTTAATGCCGAGNCNAGNGTTCCAAATGCCNTTGNNATGGCGATTGAGCGCTTAGNNGCCCTNGAAAAGNCGCTGGCGCAACCNGCGNCGGATTTAGGCAGTTTTGAGTTGGGATCTACCGATACAAGCGATATCGAATCGCGANTGACCTACGGCACNGACAAAGCGACNTTTGAATCTTGGGTCGCAAGAATCAANGACTANATTCTCGACGGCGATGTTATGCAGGTCGTTGTTTCTCAGCGAATGACCCTGCCATTTTCGGCATCGCCGCTTAACTTATATCGAGCGCTGCGACATCTGAATCCCTCGCCNTATCTTTTCTACCTAGACCTCGATTCATTTCATGTCGTGGGGAGTTCGCCTGAGATCTTNGTGCGATCGGAGCAGGGCAAGATTACGGTGCGACCNATTGCTGGGACNATTCGTCGCGGCGCCGATGAGGCCGAAGATANNGAACTNGCTACACGCCTGCTCAACGATGAGAAGGAGCGCGCCGANCACCTCATGCTGATCGANNTNGGTCGGAATGATATTGGGCGNGTCTCGCAGCCTGGGAGCGTCACACTCACCGATAAAATGGTTGTCGAAAAGTACTCGCATGTCATGCATATCGTATCGAACGTCACAGGGGATGCGCGCGAGGACGTNACNGCCATTGACTCGNTACGAGCCACCTTGCCCGCCGGCACGTTNAGTGGNGCACCCAAGATTCGGGCGATGGAGATTATTGACGAGCTTGAACCCGTGAAGCGAGGCATCTATGGCGGTGCCGTGGGCTACCTGTCTTGGTCAGGTGATATGGATACAGCTATCGCTATTCGAACAGCTGTNATNAAAGACANTCAGCTNATCGTNCAGGCGGGTGCNGGNGTNGTAGCNGATTCCGTACCGGAGGCGGAATGGGAAGAGACATTGAANAAAGCGCGCGCTGTNCTGCGTGCGGCTGCGATGGTTGAGGCGTGCTAACGCNATGAGTGCTAAGGCTGTGACTACTAATACCGNAAAAAGCCCCGATATTTTAATGGTNGATAACTACGACTCGTTTACCTACAACGTCGTNCAGTACTTTTGGGAATTAGGCGCNTCGGTGGACGTTTATCGCAACGANGAGATCACCNTNGATGAGATAGATCGAATTAGACCTAAGCTTATCTGNGTCTCGCCCGGNCCCTGCTCGCCAACGGAGGCGGGCATTTCGATTGAAACGATAAAACGATTCGCNGGNGATATTCCCGTTTTTGGAATCTGCCTTGGGCTTCAGAGCATGGGNGCCGCCTACGGTGGCGATATTGTTCGAGCGCCCGAAGTGATGCATGGGAAAACCAGTCCGGTGCATCACAANGGCACNGGCGTTTTCGCTGGNTTGCCATCACCNTTTACTGCAACGCGATATCACTCNTTAGTCATCGATCCCAATACATTGCCTGCGTGTTTCGAGGTGACGGCTTGGACGGTTGACGANGCGGGTGATCTAGACGTGATTATGGGNTTAAGNCACAAAGAATTTTCNCTTGAGGGCGTNCAGTTCCANCCAGAGTCGATACTGACGGAATACGGCCACGACATGCTNCAGAACTTTCTCAAGCAAACGGGTTGAGGNCACATAATTGTCANCGGTAAACCAAGGNAAAATCTTGCCCCGCACTCCCAGGAGGACGCTATGAATATCCAGCAAGCNATTGCNCAGGTGGTTGATGGGCNGAGCCTGAGTCAATCCGANATGGAGCANGTCATGCTGTCNGTTATGCAAGGTGAGGCCACTGAAGCGCAGATNGGTGGTTTGCTGGTNGGTCTTCGGGTNAAGGGAGANACAATTGGTGAAATAGTGGGTGCGGCGAGTGCNATGCGTTCNCTTGCAACNCCCGTTGAGATTGATGCCGAGGGTCTGATCGATCTNGCNGGTACCGGGGGCGACGGCGCCGATTTGTTCAATGTTTCCACGGCCGCCACCTTTGTCGTTGCCGCGGCGGGTGGGCGGATAGCAAAGCACGGTAATCGCTCGGTATCCAGCTCAAGTGGTTCGTCCGATGTGCTCTCTGAGCTGGGCGTCAACCTCAGCGTATCGCCACAGCTGATTGCTGAGTGTATTGATACATTGGGTGTCGGGTTTATGTTTGCGCCCATGCATCACAGCGCCATGAAGTACGCGGTTGGTCCCCGGCAGCAATTAGCCATGAGGACCATCTTCAATGTTCTGGGTCCTTTAACGAATCCAGCAGGTGCACGCCGCCAAGTACTGGGTGTTTTTAATGCAGACCTCTGCCCTGTCATGGCAGCGGCGTTAAAGGATTTGGGTAGTGAGCACGTGATGGTTGTGCACGGTAACGACGGGCTCGATGAGATTTCAATTTGCCAGCCAACCGAAGTCTGCGAGCTCAAGGGCGGGGAACTCACCACGTATCAAATTGATCCCAGGGAGTTTGGCCACTATCACGCGTCACTGGATGGACTGACCGTGTCGACTGCGGGCGCTTCCGCTGCCCTCATAAAGGCCGCACTGGGAGGCGATGAGGCTGAGGCTGCAGGAAAGGCGCGTTCTATTATTGCGTTGAATGCGGGGGCGGGCCTCTATGTCGGCGGCCAGGCGCAAAGTTTATCTGCTGGCGTGCAATTGGCTGATGAAACGATCGCGTCAGGCGCAGCATTGGCCGTAATTGATGCCTTTGCCAATAAGACCACCAAGGCTGCGGAGTCAGGGGCATGAGAAGTAATACACCCACGGTGTTAAGGCGCATATGTGATCGTAAGCTCGAGGAAATTGCCGAGAGGAAAGCGGGAACAGGCTTGGATGTGGTCAAGGATAGGGCGCTCGCAGCTGATGCACCGAGGGGATTTATTCGTGCCCTCGAAGCGCATCGCGATCGAGGCGTTCCCGGTGTCATCGCCGAGATAAAAAAGGCCAGTCCCAGCAAAGGCGTTATTCGTGCTGATTTCGATCCCGTAAGTATTGCAACAAGTTATGAGCAAGGAGGGGCTGCCTGTCTTTCCGTACTAACGGATATCGATTTTTTCCAGGGCGCTGACGCCTATTTGCAAGCGGCCCGCGCTGCAACTCGTCTTCCGGCGATTCGAAAAGACTTTACGTTAGATGCTTATCAGGTGTGGGAGTCTCGCGCGTTAGGAGCCGACGCAATTTTACTTATTGTTGCCTGCCTTGAGGATCGGCAGCTCGCGCATTTGTTTGAAGAGGCAACGCTGGCGGGTCTCGACGTTCTCGTTGAAGTGCACGATCAAGCGGAATTGGCGCGCGCGCTGAAGCTGGATATCAACTTGGTTGGTATTAATAATCGAGACTTACATACCTTTGATACCCGACTCGACACAACGATTGAGCTGCTAAGTCACGTGCCCGAGGGCGTCACGGTGGTGACGGAGAGCGGTTTTCATAACGCCAGTGATATGCGAATGATGCTCGAGCACACGGTCTCGACGTTCTTGATTGGTGAGTCTTTTATGCGAGAGCCGTCACCGGGTCAAGCACTTGCGACGATGATGGTGGATGCCCTGGCTTAAGCGAGTTTGGTCCCGCCAGTCGGCTCGCGCAGAACGACAATGGTCTTTCCTGCGACCGTAATGTAGCCGTCTCCTTCAAGCATTTTCAGTACTCGCCCCGCCATTTCTCGCGAGCAGCCAACGAGCTTTCCTAACTCCTGGCGGGTCACTCGAATTTGCATACCATCGGGGTGCGTCATGGCCTCCGGCAGCGTGGTGAGCTGTATTAGCGAACGGTGGATCCTTCCGTAGACATCGATGAAGGTAAGGTCGGCAAGTTTTCGCGTTGTATTTTTGAGTCGCTGCCCAATTTGCGTGGTCAGAGCATATAAGACATCAGGGAAGCGCTGACGAATTGCGTGGAAGTCGTGGTAGCTAATTTTCGCGAACTCGCAGGCTGTTCGCGTAACGAGATTTGCCGTGCGTGTCTCTTCCCCGAATAAGCCCATTTCGCCAAAAAACTCGCCGGGATTTAAATAGCTCACCACCATCTCTTGGTCCGGAGCCTCACTGTCGTCAACAATTACCGACACAGACCCGTCGAGGATCAGATATAGGTCCTCGCTGGGGTCTCCCTGTCGGAAAACGACTGACTTCGATTTCATCGAGATGCGTTCGCAATGAACCAGGAAGGCCTCAGCGTTTGGAACGCGTTTACTTACTAAGTAATTCATGACCAATACCATAATGTGATTTACCGCACACTTACAGTAGCATAACGCTGTCAAAAGTCCGGTGCCAACCGTAAATCCCTTTGACACGGTTAGTTTGTTTTTCTTATTGGTAGGAGCGAAAGATGCAGGGCACAGTAAAGTGGGTCGATGACGTGATGTTCGTGGGTGAATCAGGTTCAGGCCACAGTGTGGTTATGGATGGACCCCTTGAGTTGGGCGGTAGAAACCATGGTTTACGTCCTATGGAGATGTTGCTCTTAGGGACGGGTGGCTGCGCCTTATTCGATGTCGTAACGATGCTTAAAAAAGCCCGCCAAGACATCCTTAATTGCCGCGTCGAACTTCAGGCCGAGCGAGCAGACGCTGTTCCCGCCGTGTTTACCGCGATCAACCTACACTTCGTTGTCGAAGGCAATGGCATCAAAGATAGCCAGGTCGCGCGAGCGGTGTCTTTATCAGCTGAGAAATATTGCTCGGCGTCTATCACCTTGGCGACAGGGGGCGTGGCGATAACGCACTCACATGAAACGGTTTCGGTCTGAGAATTTAACCTAGGTTTTTGCTTGCATGAGCGTCCGCCTAAGACGGGCGTGGGCTTTGGGTGGCGGGCTTACCTATCTTGGTTTGGGTCTGGATAGGTAAAAGTGACTTACAGCCAGTAAGTGGTTTTTGTCATGAGTTGGCTAACGCCTCTCATTGCCTTCTTCAGGGGTGCTGAGAATTCTTGTCCGCCTTGCTCCAGCGCATGTGCGCCGTGACGCTCCTCTTCCTCCAGCATCGCCTGAAGGACCAGCTGAGACTTGCGATCGTCCTCTGGGAGTTTCTGTAGATGTTCTTTTAGGTGCGCAGCGACCCCCTCCTCAGTTGCATGGACAAAGCCCAGGCTGACCTTGTCGCCTATCGCGCCAGTAAGCGCGCCAAGCGCGTAGGAGCTTGTGAAGAAGAGCGGATTGAGCCGACTTGGGTGCGTGCCCAGCGAATCTAACCGCTCTTCGCACCAATCTAGGTGGTCCTTTTCCTCCTGCGCCGCAGCTAGGAGTGCGTCCCGCGTCTCATCCGACTTCGCAACCAAGGCTTGTCCGCGATAAAGCGCTTGTGCACAGACTTCGCCTGTGTGGTTGATTCGCATCAGGCCGCCAGCGTGTTGACGCTCGGCATCGGTCAAATCAGCTTCGCTATGATCCGTTGCAGGCGAGGGGCGCTCGCCAGACAGTGACTCGGTCCCCTTGCTTACTTCACGAAGCGCGGTATCCAAGGTCGCAATCAATCTATCGAGGCCGGTAAGTTGTCGTTGCATAATCTGTATCTAGCGTTCTTGAGGTCTAAGGTTAACGCGCTAACGCACGCCAACCAATATCGCTCCGGTACTTCATGCCTTCCCAGCTAATCGGACCAATAGCTTGGTAAGCGGCTGACGCTGCGTCGGCTAATGACGCGCCTTTTGCTGTGACGCACAGCACTCGGCCGCCCGAGGTGACCGTCGTATCCTGATTTATTGAGGTGCCAGCGTGAAATACTTTTACGCCTTGTGCTTCTTCACCAAGGCCCTCTATAACGAGGCCCGTCGGACTTGAGGCAGGGTAATGCTCTGAGGCAAGTACGACGCCGATTGTAGCGTCGCTACTCCACGTGATGGTCTCTTCGAGTAAACGACTCTCACAGGCAGCGAGACAGTGCGATGCCAGATCCGACTCAAGGCGCATCATAATAGGCTGTGTCTCAGGATCACCGAAGCGACAATTGAACTCGATCACTTTCGGTGCACCTGTCTTATCGATCATGAGTCCGGCATACAGGAAGCCGCGATATCGATTGCCGTCCGTCATCATGCCTTTGACGGTTGGGTCGATGATTTCGGCCATCACGCGCTCATAGACAGAGTCAGTCACCACGGGCGCAGGAGAGTAGGCGCCCATGCCGCCTGTATTCGGGCCTGTATCGCCTTCACCAACGCGCTTGTGGTCTTGGGACGTTGCCATGGGGATAACGTCGGTGCCATCCACCATCACAATGAAGCTCGCTTCTTCTCCCTCTAAAAACTCCTCGATGACCACCCTTGCGCCCGCATCACCAAAAACATTACCGGAGAGCATATCTCGAACTGCGGCCTCGGCTTCATCGGTCGACATGGCAACGATGACGCCTTTACCCGCAGCGAGCCCGTCAGCTTTCACAACGATGGGCGCCCCTTGTGCCTGAATGTAGGCACACGCCGCGTCAGGGTCGGTAAACGTCTCATAAGTCCCGGTTGGAATGGCATGTCTGGCGAGAAATTCTTTGGTGAATGCTTTGGATCCCTCAAGCTGTGCTGCGGCCGCGCGAGGGCCAAAACAGTGGAGTCCCTCGCTTTCAAAAAAATCAACAATCCCGTTCACCANCGGAGCCTCAGGTCCNACCACGGTTAGCTCACAGTCATTNNCCTTTGCNAACTCCNCAAGCGCGGCATAGTCGCTNGNATCGACCNTAATGTTTTCGAGCTTAGNCTCGACGGCAGTGCCAGCGTTTCCTGGNGCCACAAAAACGGTTNNTACTTCTGTCGACTGTGCCAACTTCCANGCTANCGCATGCTCGCGNCCGCCGCCGCCAATCATCAATACATTCATAATTAGTGTCTAAAGTGCCTTACGCCTGTGAATACCATAGCAATTCCGGCAGCGTTTGCAGCNGCAATGACTTCGTCGTCGCGAATNGANCCACCNGGTTGAATGACGGCTTTGATGCCGCGCTCTGCCGCGTTATCAATGCCGTCGCGAAAGGGGAAGAAGGCATCTGAGGCCATNACCGCACCGGCCACATCGAGCCCNGCGTGTTCAGCCTTGATAGCGGCAATNCGCGCTGAGTTAACCCGNGACATCTGCCCAGCACCCACACCTATNGTTCGCTCGTTGGANGCGTAAATGATGGCATTCGACTTCACAAATTTGGCAACGCGCCAGGCAAAGAGAAGGTCGCGCATTTCCTGCTCNCTGGGCGATCGCTCCGAGACAACCGTTAGGTCGTCCCCGTTAATAACGTGGTCATCACGGTCTTGNATAAGTAAGCCACCGTTGACTTTTTTGAGGTCCCAAGTGGGTGTGCGTTCNCCCCANTAGCCTGTAGACATGACNCGCACATTGGGTTTCTNACTCGCTGCGTCNAGCGCCNCATCGTCAATCTCAGGTGCNGTAATCACCTCNACAAACTGGGAGTCAATGATGGTGGAGAGGGTNTNGCAATCAAGNGCTCGGTTGAANGCNATGATGCCGCCAAAAGCNGANTCGGTNTCCGTCTCAAACGCGAGCTTATACGCGTCTANCAGTGTTTCTGCGACAGCTACNCCGCAAGGGTTTGCNTGTTTNACAATCACGCAGGCNGGCTGATCNAAAGACTTTACGCANTCGATCGCNGCNTCNGCNTCGGCGACGTTGTTNTAACTNAAGGGCTTTCCTTGATGGAGTGTTGCGGTGCCAACACCCACCTCGCTNGCATTCCGGTCAGTATAGAACGCGGCACTTTGATGAGGGTTCTCGCCGTATCGCATGACTGAACTTCGGGAAAATTGAAAGTTGGCTGTTCGCGGAAAGTCGCTNAGTNCGTCACCATCAAGGCGTTTNCCAAGGTAATTCGNAATTGCNCCGTCGTAGCCGGCGGTATGCTCAAATGCCTTGACTGCAAGATCAAAGCGAAGGGCGTCNGACGTGCCACCGCTGGCGGAAAGTTCNGTTAAAACCCTGTCGAAATCGAGATNGTCGACGACAATAGTGACGTCACGATGATTCTTTGCNGCCGCTCTNACCATGGTCGGNCCGCCAATATCGATATTCTCNATGGCATCTGCCAGTGTGCAGTCGGGGTTGGCTATCGTTGCCTCAAAGGGNTAGAGGTTGACAACAACAAGGTCTATCCCNCCGATGTCATTCCTTACCATGANGTCATCGTCTGTTCCTCGGCGCCCTAAGATACCCCCGTGNATTTTCGGGTGCAGCGTCTTCACGCGGCCGTCCATCATCTCTGGGAAGCCTGTGTGATCAGAGACCTCTGTCACCGGCACGCCCTCCGTCATGAGGAGTCGGCAGGTTCCCCCCGTTGACAGTATTTGNACGCCTTGAGCGGCAAGTGTCTGAGCAAACTCAACGACGCCCGTTTTATCGGAGACGCTGATTANTGCACGTTTTATGGGGGCGACTCTCGCCTCAGTCATAGCAGTTTTCCTTGCATAANAGTGTGTCTGCTCANTATCTGTGCTGTGCTAGAGCAGGTTATGTTGACGTAGTTTTTTACGTAGCGTGCCGCGATTTAGTCCGAGNAGTTCNGCNGNGCGACTTTGGTTGTTGCTGCAATACTCNAAGACTACGCGAAGCAATGGCTCCTCGACTTCTGNGAGCACCAGATTATAAAAATCACTCGTGTCNTCTCCATCGAGCGTTTCCATGAACTCGCGNACNGCNCCTTCAACGGCGCGTTTAAGNCCACCCTCTTGGCGATCNTTNTGCTTGGCTGCGTTGCTATGTGTCATGCAGCTATGTNCTCCTCNGTGCGTNCCCGACTTCTCNCCCCGTNTATNAGNNCGTCTTCCATAAGGTGAAGNATAGCGTCCGTTTCCTGCTTGAGAAACTGCTGCTGCGCGTCCTGNGATAAAAGTGCGTTGAACGCGCGTTTATGGGGNAGGTAAATTTCNCCNAGNTCGGCTTCGAAAAACCAGCCNATATGCTTTCGTGCGATTTTGTATCCCATTACCGGGCCATGNAATNCATAGAGTAGCTCGCAGTGCTCNNTNNNCAGCGCTAAACGCGCCNCNGCNCAGGGGGNCGTNTCCAGACCCTTNCGNAGTCCGTTGGCNATGTATCCAGGAAGCCANAGNTGACCTTGNGCNGCGCGACCAATCATGACGCCCGCAGCGCCCGAGTAATTCAGCACGCGCTCGGCTTTNTCCACAGAGGTGATATCGCCGTTNGCTATCACNGGGATGTCGACGGCTCGGACAATATCNCGNAACGTCTCATACTCTGCCTCACCCTTAAATTTATCAGCGCGCGTCCTGCCATGGACCGTCAGCATNGAGATNCCNCACGATTGCGCAATTTCGGCAACGTCAACGCCGTTGCGGTGGTCGCGATCTATACCGGTNCTTATCTTCAAGGTGACNGGAACGGATACCGCCTGCACNGTACTTTTTAGGATGTCTGAAACGAGCTGAACNTCGGCTAGCAGAGCTGATCCTGCGGCTTTCTTGCAGACCTTTTTCGCNGGNCAACCCATGTTGATATCGATAACCTGGGCGCCGCGCTCAACATTAAACTGNGCCGCTTTGGCAATGGTTGTCGGGTCATTTCCNACCAACTGNACCGANCGAAGTCCNGCNTCAGCGCTATGGACTGCTCTTGATTGTGATTTNCGCGAGTGAGCNAGTGNGAGNTCCGANGACATCATCTCGCCGATNGCGATATCGGCGCCGTGTTTCACTGCTAGCTGACGCATAGGCAAGTCAGTGACGCCCGCCATGGGAGCGAGCATCACCGGTAGATCACTAGCAAAGGTGCCAAGCTGCATGTNANACGTCGAGNTCGAAGAGAGCNNCTAGTGTAATCAAGGCTGTGGCAAGCGTGAAGTCTCGTCACTGNGTAGTATTAACTCTCTCGGTTNACTGGNGGGCGACGACCGGTAATTCAAAATTAACGAAAAGTCGATAACTTCGGTAAAAACGCACAGANTGGTNGCGTAGTGCCNAAAACAGTGGACACTGTTCTCACGCTATTGGAGACTCCNAGNTAATTTCAGAAATTAGCGTGGTCACTATGGCCGATATACTGGTGCTGCACGGTCCCAATCTTAACCTTNTGGGTACCCGNGAGCCTGACGTCTACGGTAGNGANGACCTCTCGTCGATCAATAGTCGNNTAGAGAAGGCGGCGGTAGATGCGGGTCAAACACTNAGCACCTTTCAGAGCAACGTAGAAGGTGAGCTGATTGATGCGGTNCACAGAGCGAGACTCGAAAAGACNCAGGCGATCATTATTAATCCNGCAGGCTTGACGCATACCAGCGTNTCATTGCGCGATGCACTAGCGGGTGTTGCCATTCCTTTNGTGGAAGTGCACCTCTCCAATGTGTATGCAAGAGAGCCCTTCAGACACCATAGTTTTTTCTCCGATCTGGCGATNGGCGTTATTTCCGGTCTGGGAAGTGCAGGTTANGACCACGCATTNCAATTTTTATTGAACCGAAATCACTGAAACGAGTAATAACAAAAGACGGTAAAGGTGACCCTTATGGATATTCGAAAAGTAAAAAAACTCATTGAGCTGCTAGAGGCTTCNAGCGTAGACGAAATTGAGATCAAGGAAGGGGAAGAGTCCGTCCGCATCAGCCGCAATACGGGCGCGCCGATNGCNATGGCAGCNGCGCCTATTCCTGCTGCGCCAGCGATGCCCGCGCCNGTTGCACCGGNGGCGGCTCCAGCGCCCGCAGCTGCACCCGCTGCTCCAGCGGTCAACACAGACNATGCAGTAAAGTCTCCCATGGTTGGCACNTTCTATCGTTCGCCANGCCCCGAGGCGCCATCGTTCGTAGAAGTGGGACAGAGNGTCCGAGCGGGNGATGTTCTTTGCATTGTTGAAGCGATGAAGATGATGAACCAGATCGAAGCAGATCGTGCGGGAACNGTCACTGCCATCCACGCCGAAAACGGTGAGCCGGTTGAATTTGANCAGCCACTCATCACGATTGCATAAACGCCACCGGGCGAGGAAA
The DNA here is from genome assembly GCA_002689915.1 of Halieaceae bacterium. Classification (GTDB taxonomy): domain Bacteria; phylum Pseudomonadota; class Gammaproteobacteria; order Pseudomonadales; family Halieaceae; genus Luminiphilus; species Luminiphilus aquimaris. The sequence goes on from NZIJ01000079.1 coordinate 13,845, forward strand.
NATACCTATGTTGGAAAAGGTACTCATTGCCAANCGCGGTGAGATAGCGTTGCGCATTCTGCGAGCTTGCAGAGAATTAGACATCCCAACGGTAGCTGTTNNTTCAACTGCCGATAGCACNCTGAAGCATGTGCGCCTCGCNGATGANTCGGTTTGTATTGGTCCTGCGCCGTCAACGCAGAGCTANNTACAGGCNCCCGCTATTNTNAGCGCGGCGGAAATAACCGGNGCCGATGGNATTCATCCCGGTTACGGATTTTTNTCGGAGAACGCGGATTTCGCTGAGCAGGTCGAGCGAAGCGGCTTTAAGTTTATTGGTCCGCGCTCTGAAACCATCCGCTTGATGGGGGACAAGGTATCCGCCAAACACCAAATGCGGAAGTCCGGTGTACCAACAGTACCCGGTTCAGAAGGCGCACTGCCTGACGATCCCGACGAGGTGCTTCGTATCGCGCGCGATATCGGTTACCCCGTGATCGTAAAAGCGGCGGCTGGCGGTGGTGGTCGCGGTATGCGTGTCGTCCACAACGAAGAAGTTTTGTTGTCCTCGATTGAAGTCACGCAATCTGAGGCGGCAGCAGCGTTTGGTTCCCCCGTGGTTTACATGGAGAAATTTCTCCAAAGACCCCGTCACGTTGAGATCCAAATACTGGCCGACGGACAAGGCAACGCCGTGCACTTGGGTGATCGCGATTGCTCGCTTCAGCGTCGCCATCAGAAAATTATCGAAGAGGCACCAGCGCCGGGCATCCCAGACGACGTCCGAGAGGAAGTGGGTGCTGCCTGCGTTCAGGCTTGCATCGACATGGGATACACGGGTGCGGGAACATTTGAGTTTCTCTATGAAGACGGGCGATTCTTTTTCATTGAGATGAATACCCGCGTGCAGGTTGAGCACCCTGTTACCGAAATGATCACGGGCGTTGATATCGTCAAAGAGCAGTTGCTCATTGCCGGCGGGCAGAAGCTTTCGATTAAGCAAAGTGACATCTCGTTTAACGGCCACGCTATCGAGTGCCGCATTAACGCGGAGGATCCACGAACCTTCATGCCGTCTCCTGGGTTGATAAAGACCTTCCACGCACCGGGTGGGCATGGCGTACGTGTGGACTCGCACATCTACAGCGGATACCAAGTACCCCCTCACTACGACAGCCTCATTGGAAAATTAATTACCCACGGCGATGATCGCGAGATCGCGCTGAAAAAGATGCGTCAGGCACTCGATGAATTCGTTGTCGAAGGCATTCGCACTAACTCAGCACTGCACCGTGAACTCGTAGTCGATCCTTCCTTTGTTGCGGGTGGAGTCAGTATTCACTATCTCGAGAGTAAGCTGGAACACGAGCATTGAGTTCGGAAGAGTGGCAGGAGTGGGTTCTTGAAACGCACTCCCACCATGTCGAATTGCTCGAAGATTGGTTCTTTGCTCAGGGCGCGCTTGCGGTTTCTCTCGAGGATAATGCAGACGAGCCCCTACTCGAGCCCGGGCCCGGCGAAACCCCTGTTTGGCAAAACGTTAAGGTCACGGCCTTGTTTGCCGGGGATGTCGATCTTGAACCTATTCGAGCCGAGATTCCTGACGCGCTTTTGGCAAAAAACTCCCGTAGCGATATCACCACACTGCGTGACCGCGCTTGGGAGCGTGTTTGGATGGACGATTTTTCTCCCATTCAAATGGGTCCTCGATTGTGGATTTGCCCTAGCTGGTCAGAGCCTCCAGACGTGTCTGCTATTAATGTTTATCTGGATCCGGGGCTGGCGTTTGGTACGGGTACGCATGCGACCACAGCCATGTGTTTGGCCGCGCTTGACGATGAAGTCAGAGGTGGCGAGCGCGTCGTTGACTACGGTTGCGGCTCAGGCATTTTAGCCATTGCTGCGCTGAGATTGGGCGCGTCCTCTGCGCTCGGTGTTGATAATGATCCGCAGGCGTTAACGGCGAGTCGAGACAACGCTGAGCGCAATCAGATTGAGGCGAGTTCGCTCGAGATTCTTTTCCCTGAAAGCCCCGGCATCGATGCGTGGGTGGGGGGCTCGGATTTAGTCGTTGCCAATATCCTCGCTGGGCCCCTATTAACACTTGCGGACGAACTCATTGCGCTAATGACACCAGGGGCGAAGCTGCTACTCACTGGGATTCTAACCGAGCAAGCGCCAGAGCTGATTGAGCGCTACGCGACGGTGAATCTACAAGTCAGTGACACCCGAGATGGCTGGGTGTTGATGAGTGGACAGCGAGCACGTTAGCCCTGAGCGAGTAATTCTCGTAGGTCGATAAGCGCCGCGTTGGCTCGAGAGAGATAGCTCGCTAGAACCAAGGAGTGATTGGCCCAGATACCAAAGCCTGAGCCATTCAAAATCACAGGACTCCACACCGTTTGTTGCGTGGCTTCAAGCTCGCGAATAATTTGCCGCAAACTGACCGCCGCATTTTTCTTCTCAAGCACATCGGCAAAGTCGACTTCGGCTGCCTTAAGAAAATGAATGAGTGCAAACGCGGCGCCACGCGACTCGTAATAGACGTCGTCAATTTCGTCCCACGGTGTTTTAACAAGGATTTCGGAGGTCGAAGACGTTGACTGTCGCGCAGCGGCATCACCTGCAAGATCAGTGTTGATCCTTTTTTGCCCAACACTTGCTGATAGTCGCTGAGAGAGGCTGCCAAGGCGTGTCTCAACGATGCCCAGCCAGTAGCTTAAATTATCGGCGCGCGCATAAAACTGCGCACTGTCCTCGCCATTCGAGGGCAGTCGCTTCAGGTAGGCTTTCAAATAGCGGCGCGCGTCTCGGTATTCAGACTCGGTTGCAGGAAGGGCCCAGCTCGAATTCTGGAAGTTAATGCGGGGTTCCGCGAGCGTTAAATCCACGTCCTCCTGGGACTGTGACTGAGAGCGGCTTAACACCTCGCGTAACGCCCTCGCAAGATCACGAGACTGAATGAGCGCACCGTACTCCCAGTTGGGCATGTTATCGAGGAGGCTTCCAGGTGGCGCTATGTCATTACTGGTATAGCCCCCCTTTTTCTCCAATAGCAAACGCGTCACCTCTAAAAGCGCGGCAGTCGTCGCGGCGCCCGTCACTGATTGGTCTGCACTGCTCAAGTAGGTAGCACGATTCTGTATGACATCAAATGGCTTAGGCGGAATGCTCCAATAGATGCAAAGACCTAAGGTCAGCAGGCTATACGAGGCAAGCATCGCGATGGCAGCACGTCGACCACCTCGGCTTTGTATCAGGCCTAATGACTCGCTCGAGGGAAGCACGCCGGTGAGCTTTGCTTTGATCGCGGACAACCGTTCTTTAAATGTCATGTATTCACTTGCCTCATCGGCCGCCTTCTCTGACTTAAAGCGCTGGACTTAATGACTGTGCGCCGACATTTTATGTTTCGTCACCGAAAAATCATCACAAACGTCGTTATTGTTCTCCAGCTTGAAGCAGATGTCGATGGATTGTCCCTCTTTGAGAGGTGAGTCAAGCTTCATCAACATGATGTGCATGCCACCGGGTGCGAGCTCAGCTTCCTCTCCCGGCGCAAGGGATAAGCTTTTAACCGGTCGCATTGTCGAGCGATCACGCTCGATGAGTGTCTCATGCAGCGAGCTATGTGCCGCAACATCGCTACTGACCCCGTTTATAACAATCGTTTTATCGCCCGTATTTGTTAACGTCCCGTACGCGGCCGTCATCAGTCTTCCAGGTGGTGTTTCACGAGCCCAGCCATGCGCGATGTTCAGATCAGCTGCGAGTACCGTGGCATTGCCCAGTAAGGTTAGCGTTAGAAAGAACAACGTTCGGAGCATGAGAACCTCTTGCTTGTCTGTATTGCTTACTTGGGGTGATTACTGTGCTTTTTCAATGGCGGACAGAACGATATCCCGCGTTAAAAGCTGCGGAAGGATCACCGGGTCACTGCCGGTACCCCGTGGATACATTACATACAGCGGAATGCCGCTGCGGCCATGAGATTTTACGAACTCGCCGATGTCGGCGTCGTAGTCAGTCCAGTCCGCGATCATGTACGGTAGATCTGCCGCTAGAAAGGCTTCCTCTATCTCGGGTGTAAAGAGGACGGCGGCCTCATTAGCCAGACAGGTAATGCACCAGTCTGCTGTGACATCGACAAAAACGGGTTTTCCCGCTTCGCGATAGGAAGCAAGCGTTGCCGCGGAGTAGGCAACCTGTCCCTCCGATAATTTTCGCGCACCGGTTCCACCGTCTCTGCTGCCGCTCTGGGGTATGGCGAGCAAGACTGCCGCGATTACAAGCAGCGCTGTGACGGCCTTTCGCACCGGGGTCTCACCGTAGAGATAAGCTGCCATGGCAAGGAGCACGAGACCTGAGAGGGCCATAGCCATGGTGTTGACGCCGCTTTGATTGCCAGCAACCCACAAGAGCCAAACCGATGTGAGATACAAGGGGAAAGCCAATACATTCTTTGCCGTATCCATCCACGGTCCAGGTTTGGGCAAAACTTTTACCGCCGCATCGCTGTAACTCAGAATCACCATGGGAAGCGCCATGCCCAGACCGAGCGACGCGAACACGAGCAGCGTGATGTAAATGGGCTGTGTTAAGGCGTAGCCAAGCGCACTTCCCATGAACGGCGCGGTGCAGGGACTTGCTACAACCACAGCTAAAATACCGGTGAAAAAGCTCCCCGCGTCGCCGTCCTTTTCGGTCAAAGACTGCCCCACGTTCATCATGGAGGTGCCAAAGTGTAAGAGGCCGTTGAGACTCAAGCCCATGAGTGTAAATAAGTAAGCCAGTCCAATGACAAAGCCAGTATTTTGAAGCTGAAACCCCCAGCCAATAAGCTTTCCAGTCTGCTGAATGGCAATAAGCACCGCGGCGATACCAACAAAACTGACAATCACCCCCGCTGAATAGACCAAGCTCGAGCGGCGATGGCTTTGTGCATCACCGCGCGTGAAGCTCAGCGCTTTCAGAGAGAGAATGGGGAAAACGCAGGGCATGATATTCAGGATCACGCCACCTAAGAGGGCGAATACGAGGGCGGCGATCAACCCAAAATCCTCTACGTCACCTCCGTCCTGAGACGCGTTAGTATCCAGCACAGTTAGGCTCTGTTTGCCTTTTTGCACCTCGCCGGAAGCCGTATGCCAAAGAAAGGTCTTTGTCTCCGGGGGATAGCAAAGTCCGGCATCGGCGCAGCCTTGGTAAGTGATCGATAACTCTATTAGTTCTGCTGATTCGGCAAGTTCTAGGCTGGCATCTAAGGCGCCGTAGTACACCTCAACGTCACCAAAAAACTCATCGGTTTTGGCCAGGCCGTCCGGTATGGCGAGCGCTACTTCAATAGTTTGACTGCTCGTACGCGCTTTCGCGACAAAGGCGTGTCGGTATAGGTAGTAGTCAGGCGCAATGAGCCATTGCAGTAACGCCCCTCGCTCTGTGGTGCCGATAACACTGAGCTCATAGGCCTCATCGACCGGAAGGAATTCGGTTTGCTGCTGTGTGTAGGCGGACAGCGGGCTTTGTGCTTGCGCTGAAAATGTGCCGATCGCTAGTGCGATTAAACACAGTGAGGCAAGGAGCGTCCGAGTCCGACCTAGATGCATTTTTGATCCCTACTTGTGGTAGCGAAGGCGCGTACCGTGATCGAGTGAAAGCCGGATTTCAACGGCGCTTAATTCGTCTGGGAAATAAACACCGGAGACTTTCGCATCAAGCAAACTCGCGCCTTCAAGATTGGTCTCGCGAAAATCGATCCCGGACAAATCACAATTTCTAAAATAAGCACTGGAGAAGTCGAGGCCTCTTGCGTTCATTTTGCGAAGATCACGGCCGCGATAGTCTCCTCCGGAGAGCTGACTGGTATCGAGCGTATCTCGACTGTTGTTAAAACTGTCGACATCTTCATGCCGAAGCATTTGGTAGAGCGGATCGCTCTTCACCTCGGGTTTGATTTCTTGATCGCTCATTGTGAAGTTACCCCTGCCTTACGCGTCGAAGTGCGAATTTCTGAGTTCTAGACTGTCGCTTAAGCTTAATCTCGGGCCTGGCTGGCAAACAACCCGTGCGGCGGCCTTTGCCGCAAACTCGCAGGCGCTACGCATGTCACTCTCGCGCCACAGTGCAAAGAAAAACGCACCAGCAAACATGTCACCCGCACCGTTGGTGTTTACGGCATTCACCTTCTCAGCGGCGATCTCGTAAGTTGTTGCGCCGTCAAACAAAATAGCACCTTCACCACCGCGTGTAATGACAAAGCTTTGTGTGACGGCTTTGAGCTTGGTTGCCGCCTCGTCGAGGTCGTCGGTTTCCGCCCAGCCAAGGGCTTCAATTTCGTTACAAAAGACAAAGTCGACTCCACCCTCGACTATTTGATTCATGTTGTCGCGAAAGAAGGTGACCATGCCGGGATCAGAAAAGCTTACGGCCACTTTGGTATTCGTTTTTCGTGCGACGGCTTTCGTTTTGAGCGCGGCTTCATGCCCGGTGGGGGAGGTCACCAGATAGCCTTCGAGATAGACCCATTGCGAGTCGGCAATGGCTTGCTCATTCACCTCGGTCACTGAGAGTGTTTCAGATACACCGAGGAATGTATTCATGCTTCGCTCGGCATCGGGAGTAATCAATACCAGGCACTTGCCGGTTGTACCAGAGCGACGCTCCTCACGAAATCCGTGTGAGACCCCTGATGCTTCCAGGTCGGCGATGTAAATATCGCCGTCGGCGTCATTGGATACCAGACAGCTCATGTAGGTGGGCGCACCAAACTGCGAGGCGGCAATCACGCTATTTCCCGCCGAGCCGCCGCAGGCGTGGTTTGCCTGATTTAGTGCGTCAGCGAGGTGAGTTTTGATCTCGGTTTGGCGTGACTCATCGACCAGCGTCATCATGCCTTTTTCAATGCCCAGTTGATCGAGATCGCTGTCGCTAACGGAAATTTCAGTATCGACCAGCGCGGCGCCGATGGCGTAAACAAAGTGGGACATTTTTCTAAGAACCTTCCGTGGAATTGAAGCTTATTATCGCATGCTGCCATCGCATGTTCACGCGCTTGTCGCGATTGTAATCGAGGTAAAACGAGGTAAATGGG
>NZIJ01000031.1 GCA_002689915.1 Halieaceae bacterium
TAAACCAGCCGACCAGCTTTTTGATGTGATCAGTAGATGCGAAATGTCACCCTCGTCCTCCACTGAGGCGCAGTTAAACCTTATCGACTGGTCTGATTCAGGGGTCGTTAGTCGAATGGTTCGATTGGNCGANGTGCGCGACCGAGCGAGGAGNCGGACGGTTGCGCCACCNTGATGTAGGCGATGGGCAAACAGCCCNCCNATACTTCCGACACCTAAAATATGCCAGGTCTCACTCATGGGGTATCCAATTTTTAGCNAGGATCTCTTTGCTTTGCTCGATTTCAGCTCTTCCCAAGACGGCTAAGGTCCACAAATGGTCCATAAGCCGCTCCACGCGGCAGGCAGCTTGCCANGTNGGTCGGNTAAACNAAACGCCTGCTGTCCTTTCAGCNAAGNGATCACGCGCGGCTCTCTCCATGTTTTGTGATGCAACGGCAATATCAAAATGGCGNCTACCACNCGCCGCATACTCCCAATCGATGGCGAAATAGCGATTCTCCAATCGNCCGATATTACTGGACGTGAGATCGTTGTGGCAAAAACANGGGGACTCGTTATCGAGTCGGCGTAAGTCCGCGCGGATAGCCTGGGCATTAAAGTCGATGGCGAGATNAGNGAGGCCTTTTGATGTGATNGCTGCGGTGTAGTGTTCTGCAGTTTGCTCCAAGGAGAGCCTCGGTGCCTCGAGCNCACTTTCATGGATGCGCATCAGCAGTTCGCTGTGNTCCTCATCGTCGACGNGNTCAAAATGCAGTCTCGACGTGACAACAACNTCAGAGTTTTTGCNNGCCCAGNCGACNGGTGGCGCTAAGTCTAAGCGAGCTGCTTGTNGCCAAATTGCGAGCTCTCGATCCGGAGGGTTCAAGCTCATTGAGCGCGCATTGTGGCGAGCGCGCAGAACNAAATTGGGGGNTCTGTCGAGNGAAAACACGGTGTTAGCAGAGCCTACTCCGAGGACTTNACCGACNTCAGGGCGCTCANTCTCTATGGGNGCCCCCGTANGCCAATTCGGCCAGGCATTAAGCGCNTNNGTAATTTGGGCTAAGGGTGGGCCATCGTGCGTCGCCACGATANGTATCCAATCACCGACAAAACGATGTAAAGCGCAAATANTCCAGANGTNAAAGACAGGCCGCGNTCCATGAAGAGCCANACCGANACGGNGTTAATGACGATCCAATAAAGCCANTTCTCAAGTATTTTCCGCGTCACCATCCACGTGCAAAGGATGGCTGAGACGGTNGTNCCNGCNTCAATGAAGGGTCTCGCAGCATCCGTATAAGTTGTTAACAAAGCGCCTGACNCCAGNGNGCAAACACCGATAGTGACNAATGTTAGTAAGTGAAAACTCGCGGGTCGCGTCGAAACTGCCAAGGTNTCTGCGCTGTCGTTTTGACCCCAAAATNCCCATCCGACNACAGCCATNACCGCATAGATGACTTGTAACCCAGCCTCCATGTACAGCTTNACGTCGGCNAAAATGACAAGNTAGATNAGCGCACTCAAAAATGCGGCCACCCAACAGANCCGATTTTGTCGCATGGCGAGCAGTAAATAGGCGAGTGCTAAAACAACCGCTATGGTCTCCAGCNCNNCCATTANGATNGAGGTGGCTCGATGTCGGTGTGATGCTCAGGAATAAACTTTGCGACTAAGACCTGACGACCAAATTGGGCATAACTGGCTTCGAGNGCGTCTCGGACGCAGTCGAANACATCANGACTCTCGCCGGTGANTTGCGTGCTCATNGAGTTCGTCGCCGCACTGCAGCGGTTNGCAGCAATAATATGTTCGATNAAGGCCCATACCGGNCCNTCAATTTCGCCAGCGAGNGGGTACAAGCTGAGCTCAGCGGTTACTCTCACAGTCTGTCTCCAAATTGATAACGCACNGTTGCNCCCACTGTACGCGGCTCACCAAATTGATAATAGGGNTCGAGNACGTACTCTTTTCTCGGGTCATTNCCAAACGTTCCGAATCCGCGNGTAACCGTTTTCTTATCTTGCAGATTTCGCCCCCANACGGTGACCTCCCAAGCGNCGAATTGCCAAGCGATATTGGCATTNACCAGGCGAGCCGACGGCGACTGNATGTCGTGTCGATCGGAGAGAAAAAACGCATCNCGNCCCGTGACTTCTAGCGAGGCGGAAACGTTTTTAGCCATATCCCAANTAGCGCTCAATCGATATTGATCAGCGGGTGCTTGCGGCTGATCTCGGCCTGACAGGTCNGNNCTGTCGATATTGANGTAGGTGTCAAACTGCGCNTCGAGTCGGGCGATNAATNCTGAGATGCNCAGCGATGGNGCCACNCGCCAGTCCAGTGTCGCTTCNAGACCGCGGTTCGTNCCACTTGCTGCATTATCNGTAAAGTCGGTAAAGGACGTGCTGCCNTCGCTGCGCGGTATGACGAGAGACCCTTTGACCTGCTGNTCACCCCTGTCCATATTGAATAGCGTGATNGATCCACTAANACGATTATCCGCGCTACTAAANCGGTACCCAAGCTCCGTANTNAGCAGGCNTTCCTCGTCAAAACGTGTGGCGTCGGCAAAAGCNGATACGTCNATCTCATCAACCAAGCTCAATAACGTCGACGAGAGCGAGGGGTTAACACCNCCGGCNCGAACGCCACGCGAGATCGTCGCAAACACCGACCCCGTTTCGNTTATCCGCCAGTTTACAGAGACGTTTCCTGTCCAATAATTGTCATTGAAGCTCTCTGTAACGCCGGCTGAGTCGCGATAGTTAACCTCGCGCTGCTCGAGTCTGGTTCCTAGCGTGAGCGTAATNTCGTCGGTAAGNGAGTGAGATANCTGCCCGTAGAGTGCAAGCGTATCGGCCTTATTAAGGCTGCCAAATGNCGCGTCTANGTAGGTGTAGTCGCGATTAAGAGACTCCTCGTCTTGCCGTGCGTAGACCCCGGCCACCCANTCGGTCGCATCGCTNTTGCTCGGGNTTAAACGCCATTCTAGCGTNNGACGCTTGAGGTCGCGNGCNTAAGAGTCAAAAGAGCTNTATTCCCAAAAGGGNCGGATGCCCACATAACTCCAGTCCTCGTCGTAACTGTAAACTGTGTCCGCNGAGACATCGNTCACCTGAATCATCGACGTATAGTCCTCACCAAAACGATTCCAGCGGATGAGTGCAGACGTCATATCGAGGCTATCCTCGCCCGGCTGATCGCTCAGNGTTTCGCGNGTATTGTCGAGCGAGAAGGCGTCGTAACCATTTTNCACNTCGACCTTGTTNACCTTCATNTCCACACTNTGTTGACCAGANACATGACGCAGNGCGAAACGCGTTGTTTGCTCATCTCTGTTGTTGGTGTCATCGACCCCAAGGTANGTATTCTCNATCCAACCATCGGAGGCAAAGCGTTGATGNGCCAAGCNAGCGGAGAGGGTATTGGAAAGAGGCGCATTAGCGACGACTTCGAGCCGTCGCCCTGAGTAGTTCTCCATTCCCATTGCGACGCTGAGCTTTGCATCACNNGTNGGNGNCTGTGTTTCGNTNCTAATGAGGCCCGCCAATGCTCCCGCACCCATTATTGCNCCTTGGGGGCCTCTGANTACGTCCACTTGCGAGGTATCGAAGGTGGTCAGTGCGCNGCCGAGACCGCTGATATCGANACCGTCTTGNAGCANGATAACGGATGGGTTAATGGGCTCCACGAACTGGCTTCGTTCACCAATGCCTCGAATCTGGAAAAATCGCTGACGCGAAGCGCCGGCTGAGGCGGAGAGGTTTGGCACAAGGGTGAGCAGATCCTCAAAATGNGCAGCCCCTCGCGCNCGGACATCGCNTTCNGTAACTGACGTGACACTGAGATGATTNATATCTGCTTTCATCAATGCCGCGGTGATAACGATCTCTTCAAGCTGTGCGGTACTGGCTTGGGANGCAANCGTCAGCTGGCCTAACAAGATCATNNCACTTGCGGTGAAACCTAGACGTTTTTTGGGTGGATAAGGGGGGTACATCANTGGCAAAGCGGTNTCCTCTACTCTGNTCGAACTTCGGTAATCNAAGCTCGNTGGTCAAAGCGCNTGGGTNAGTGCACGACGAGAAACANCTGGAGGGCCCGTTGGGGNTNAGCGTCCTGTTCCTACGCCGGTACTAACCGGTTCAGGTTCAACGGGTTTGCTGTATNAGCATCTCAGGCAGTGCCACCCCGCAGGTGTGNGAAANNNTAACAGAAATGATNCGGNCAGGGGAGTGTGAAGCNNNCTGGCTCCTCCTCTCTCCNNCCTNNTGCNGAGGTNTGGCGCACNCGNTNCGAAAACGGCATTGCNTGGTCGGTGAGGTGGTNTNGANGATCGCNCNNNNACGTGNCAACCGACATAGAGCGCNTNGCAAAAACTGCGGCTTAGGAAAACCCATGCATTCGCTTTGACTTCCGATGGATTTGCTAGTGNAATGNCNGNNANAGCAGTCTTTATTTACGGTGTGTGCAAAAAGCAGNAGCGAGTAAGCAAAACCGTGTAGATTGGAGNACTAGAAACACCTTATTTAGCCGCATGGCACGANAGCGGTGCCACAAGNANAAANTGAATTTGTAGGTTNATCCNATGANTAATGCCGACCAGGTTGCCGATTCCCAGTCACCGATATCCGTTGCGGAGTTCGCTCGTCGGCAACTTGCCGTAGTTGAGCGGCAGATGCTGTCGGCTACCGACCTCGCAGACCTTGTTGAGCTGTCAATAACGGGGATTCGACAACTTTCCGGTGGTTCTCAGGTCGAGCTCTGGTTGCACGACCCGGTGGGTGAGCTCGATCGACACTTAGATGCGATTGGTGTCCTATCAGGTGCGGTACGACTGCTAGACGACAGCTATTCCTTTGTCTCGCTCTACAGCGAGGAGCCTATGTGGAATAGAACGACCTCTGGCGTGTTCAACGATACGGCGCTCTTCAAGTCGACTAGTACGATCGAACAGACACTGATGATTCCTGTATTGGACCATGAACTGCTTGTCGGTAGTGTGCACGTTGGTAATCCCCGTAGTGCCGTGATGATGGACGGCAGCCAGATGGCAATGCTGTCCGATTTCGTAGCAAAAATGCCGCTACTGATTAACCCATTGATAGAGATGAACCGCATTCGTGATTTTGTTCTTATCGATCCCGCGAGCCACGTCGCCAATCGAGCTGGATTACTGCGTGATCTTGAGCGTGAAATAAGTCGAGCCCGACGCAGCAATAAAGCGCCCTTGTTGGTGGCGCTCAAATTGGTGGGTTTAGAGAGTATGAGCAACCTCTCGCAGCGACACATTCAACACCGAATCTTGCGCTCGGTTGCGGCGAAAATTGCTGAAGGGTTGCGCGATACCGATTCGGTAGCGCGGATTTCCGAGGAGTGTTTTGGCGTTATGGTGGTGGATGCGCCACGTGAAGACGCAAGCAGTATTGTCGAGCGATGGGAAACTGAGCTTCAGGGGCAGCTTATCGATGACGGTGCTGGGGGCATGATCGAGCTCCGTACAGAAAGCAGTTTCCACCAGTGCGATTTGTCGACGCTTGAGGATAACGATGCCTCTCAGATAGCGCATACGCTCATCAGTGCCGTCGAACAATCCCTAGTGCGTGACCCAAGTTAAGCGTCAGAACCGGTTTGGAGCGCGATAGCTGTCATTTTTTAGTCACCATTTTGTGCGCTAGCTCGGCTACACTGCGTGTTGCAGTTTAAAGGCACCAAACATGAACACCCCGACCGCTATTATGAACCAGCTGAACATCGATGCCCGCGTGCGCAGCGCGTTGCGATGGCTGTCCGATTCAGAGCGGTTGCCTAAGTTACAGCGCGCTCTATTGCTTTTTCTGGTGCTCTGGGTAATTAACAGTGCCGCCAACGTCGTTATAGCCCTTATCCCGAGCGATCAGATGGCGCGACAAGAGCACGTATCAATTAACCCCGCACCCTCCACCTCAGGGGCATCTCTTAGTGCCGAGACAATCGATGTGTCGAGTATTCTCGGTGTGGACGTGTTTGGGCCGGTAGCGGTGAGTGAAGTTCAGGTGGCCATTGAGGAAGTGGCGTCGGTTAACCCCCGTGATGGCATCGAAGCAGGTGCTCAGGAGACGCGGTTGGCGCTGAAATTGACGGGCATTATTGCGTCCACATCAGACGGCCTTGGGAGTGCGATGATCGAAGCCAAAAAGCAGCAAGAGCTTTATGTCGTCGGTGATGCCTTGCCGGCCAATGGCAAAGTTACGCTTGCGAAAATTTTACCCAAGCAGGTGGTCATTGATAACAATGGCACCTACGAGCTGATAACGCTGTTTGGTGATGCCACTATCGCGGGCATTGTGGAGATGGCTGCAAAGCCTGCACAAACGCTTGCTGAGCCCGCCAATACAGAGACCACAGCGCCGTCTAGCGTCAACGTTAATCAACAGCGGCGTCTCGCCTCCCGCTACCGACAGCAGCTTTATAACGATCCCCAGTCCCTGTCGGGACTTTTGTCGATCAGCGCTGTACAGGGGCAGGGCGGTCTGAAGGGATACCGCGTTTCGCCCGGTCGGGATACTGCACAATTTACGGCACTCGGTTTTAAGTCGGGTGACATTGTCACCGCGGTAAACGGCTATGCGTTGAGTGACCCCACTAACACCGTGCGTCTCTATCAATTGATGCGAGACGCAACCGATGCGACATTTGAGATTGAAAGGGATGGCGCGCCTGTTTCTATCAGTGTCAGTCTGAGCACGATCCAGTAGGAGAATTTCTTAACCATGCACGCAAAGCTGGCTAAATTTAAAGCATTGATTCAATCGCTCGTCCTATTCATGGCGTTGTGCGTTCCGCATGCGGGTGCTCAGGATTTCACGGTCAACCTAAAAGACACGGATATTCAGGAATTCATCGAGTTTGTGGCTGACGTAACCGAAACGACGATCGTTGTTGACCCCTCTGTTAAAGGCAAGATTAAAGTTATATCAAGCAAGCCCGTGTCTAAGGCAGAGTTGTACGATTTGTTTCTNTCCATTCTCGATGTACACGGTTATACCGCNGTCAGGAGCGGCGCNGTGGTCCGNGTTATCCCCAACAAAAATGCCCGNTCTTCACCGGTGGATGTNATCTCGGGNACTTCNGNCATCAACGCAGAATATGTNACTCAGGTAATACGTTTAGATAATGTCTCTGCGGCAAAGCTCATTCCGGTGCTCCGTCCNTTAGTGCCCCAGCAAGCTCATATGGCGGCCTACGCACCNAGTAACGCGATCATCATTTCCGATATNCGCGCCAACATTGATCGAATGGAAAAAATNATTGCCAGCATGGATCAATCNGCNGTNAAANAAACGGAGATCATCAAGCTAAAGTATGGCGTATCTACTGACGTGGTTGAGATGCTCAAGACGCTTGAAAAGTCGCGCGCAGGTGAAGGTGCGGACGCGAGTAAGGAGGCGACGCTTGTTGCCGATAAGCGAACCAACAGTGTCGTCGTGACTGCGGATGAGTTGAGTATCGAACGTATCAAGAGTCTGATCGACTATCTCGATATACCGCTTGAGCAAAGCGGTAATGTTCGGGTGATGTACCTTGAGTATGCCGACGCGACGGAGGTTGCCGAGGTCTTGACGCGGGTAATGCAAAATCTATCTCGACTCGATGATGAGGCGAGCGGCCGGAGTCGCGCCGCGAACGCCGCTAAATCAACGATCGAAGCCGATGCAGGGACAAACAGTCTCATCATCACGGCCGATACAGACGAGATGGCAGCGCTAGAGTCTGTTATCGCGCGCCTGGATATTCGCCGTGCTCAAGTGCTGGTAGAGGCCATTATCGTTGAGATGGAAATTGTCGAGGGGCGTGAGCTGGGCTTGCAGTGGCTGTTTGCCAACGACTCGGGACTTTATGGGAGCAACATCAGTAGTAGTAGCGCGCAACAGGCGCGAAACGCCACCATTGCCCAGGCTATTATTCCCCAGGACTCCGAGTCTACGGACATTGGTGTTCGCGATCTCGCAGGCGCCCTATCTCAAGTCCCCGGAACCACCTTCGGTTGGGGCGTAGTCGATGAAGGTCTGACAATGACCACCATCTTAAATGCGCTTGAGTCACAAGGTAACGCCAATATCTTATCAACGCCCAGCCTCCTGACCCTAGACAACGAAGAGGCCTTCATTACCGTGGGACAGCAGGTGCCTTTTGTTACCGGAAGCTATACCAATACGGGCGCAGCCAATGGCGTGGCAAACCCCTTCCAAACCATTCAGCGTGAAAATGTCGGCGTGACGCTCCAAGTGACTCCTCAGATAAATGAAGGTGACTCGGTGGTAATGGATATTGTGCAAGAGGTCTCTAGTATCTCTCAGCAAGTTCTCTCTGCCTCAGACGTCATCACGAATGAGCGCAAGATCGAGACAAAAGTGCTGGCTAAAGACGGCGATATTGTCGTGCTCGGCGGTTTGGTTAAAGACGACGTTCAGGACTCTCAACAAGGTGTCCCTTTGTTGTCGGATATCCCCGTTTTGGGGCGTCTTTTCCGAAGCGATGTGGTGTCAGTCACCAAGTCAAACTTACTCGTATTTATTCGTTCTACGATTATTCGCGACGACGCTGACCTTGCGGGTGCGACAGCTGAAAAGTATCGCTACATTCGTGATCAGCAGCGGGAGCGGCGCGCTCAAGGCTTACGGTTCCTTGATGACAGCGTGATGCCTGTCCTGCCCTCTTGGGAAGACCGTGTTAGGTCTTTACCTGAGGCCAATGAGGAGTCGATCGAGCAGTGAATACGGCCACTGACAATCTCGATGATGTCGCAGCAATTCCGCTTGAAACGACGGTTGAGCTGTCCGGTGAATCGGTCCGTGGGTTGTTGCCGTTCGGGTTCTCTAAGGCCCATCAAGTGGTGTTGGAACGTGGCGACGACGGTTTGGTGCTCAGTCATGTCGGACGGTTACAGACCGATACCTTGCTCGAAGTGCGAAGAGTAGCGGGTGAGAAGTTTCTACTGGAGAAAGTGGATGAAGCTACGTTTCAGCTACGTTTAAGTGGTGCGTACCAGCGAAGCCAAAACCAGGCGGCGCAAGTGGCTGAAGATTTATCGTCCGATGTTGATTTAGCGAAACTGGTCGATGAGATACCGGATTTAGGCGACCTCGCTGACGCGGAGGATGACGCGCCAATCATTCGGCTGATCAACGCTATTTTGTCTCAGGCGGTGAAAGAGCAAGCTTCAGACATTCACATTGAAACCTTTGAAGATCGATTATCGATTCGCTATCGAATCGATGGTGTGTTGGCGGAGGTACTATCACCCAAGCGAATGCTGGCACCTCTTTTAGTGTCGCGGCTGAAGGTGATGGCTAAGCTCGATATTGCGGAAAAGCGTATCCCACAGGATGGCCGTATTTCAGTGCGGATTGCAGGGCACGCGATCGATATTCGTATGTCGACCATGCCCTCGGCTCACGGCGAGCGCGTGGTGTTGCGATTGTTGGATAAGCAGGCGGGACAACTTGAGCTTGGCCAGTTAAAGATGAATCAGCAGGTCGGCGAGGGATACCGGTCTTCACTGGCGCGTCCACACGGCATTATTTTGGTAACGGGGCCAACAGGCTCGGGTAAAACAACGACGCTGTACGCTGGTCTCTCGAGCATCAACCAAACTTCACGCAATATTTTGACCATCGAGGACCCTGTGGAGTATATGCTGCCAGGTGTCGGTCAAACGCAGGTCAATACAAAGGTGGATATGACCTTTGCGCGTGGCTTGAGAGCGATTCTTCGTCAGGATCCCGATGTGGTTATGGTGGGCGAAATTCGCGCCCTTGAGACGGCGGAAATCGCGGTTCAAGCCTCGCTTACAGGGCACCTAGTGCTATCCACACTTCACACGAATACGGCCATTGGTGCTGTCACGCGCCTACAAGATATGGGTGTTGAGCCTTTTTTGCTGTCATCGAGTCTGGTGGCAGTCATGGCACAGCGCCTGGTTCGTCTGCTATGCACGGATTGTTGTGAGTCAGCGGACGCGACACCGGCCGAGCGTGAATTGCTGGGTCTGGAGGGTGATGCGCCCGTTCAGCTCCATCATGCAAAGGGTTGTCCAAAGTGCAACATGACGGGATATCGAGGTCGCACCGGTATCTACGAGCTAATTGAGGTCGATGAGACCCTTCGTACTGCCATTCATGAGGGTGTTGGTGAGCAGGCGATGCTTGAAATCGCCCGCATGAACTACCCGGGTATTCAGGCAGATGGCAAGCGCCGAATTCTGGCCGGTGAGACGACGCTGGAAGAGGTGTTACGCGTTACCTCGGTGAAATAGTATGGCGGCCTTTAAATACAGAGCCCTCGACGCCTCAGGCAAAATTGTTAAAGGTGTTCTAGAAGGTGATTCTGAGCGGCAAATTCGTGTCCAATTACGTGCAAAGAATCTTCGTCCGCTCGAAGTCGGTCCTGCGAGCCGGAGAATTGCTGCCGGTGCAAGCGGCTCGTCAGGCGTGCGCCGCGGCTTATTTGCCCCGAGACTGAGCGGAAGCGATTTAGCGCTCATTACCCGGCAGTTGGCGACGCTTGTCGCGTCTGCCTTGCCGCTGGATGAGTGTTTGCAGGCCGCAGCGGAGCAAACAAGAAAGGCGTCAACGAAAGCCCTACTTCTGCAAGTGCGATCCAAGGTGGCAGAGGGACACACCCTTGCGCACGCAATGAATCAATTTCCGCAGACCTTTGGTGATATGTATCGCGCAATGGTGAACGCGGGTGAGCAGGCTGGCCAATTGGGCCCTGTTCTAGATCAGCTTGCCGATTACACAGAGAGCCGACAGCACACCTCGCAAAAGCTTCAAATGGCGTTGATTTACCCCTTNGTANTGATCGGTGTAGCGATCGCGGTGGNAACCGCCNTGATGGTATTTGTGGTTCCTGAGATGGTGGGGATCTTCGCGCAGACNAAAACCGACTTNCCTCCACTTACGGTGGCNCTGATTGCGACGAGTGATTTTTTAACCAACCATGGCTGGTTGCTCGCCGTTGCTCTGGTTGGGGCNGTCATAGCCGTTCAGCAGCTGCTNAAACGACCCNTTTATAAGCGTATGTCNGATGGGGTGNTTTTGCGTATTCCCGGAATTAGGCGNGTCATCATNGGCATGGATACAGCGCGTTTTNCNTCGACACTCAGCATTCTCATGGCNTCNGGTGTNCCGCTACTCGATGCGCTTAAGATTGCCGGAGCGGTCATGAATAANCTGGTACTGCGCACCTCGAGCCAACAGGTAGCGAGCAAGGTTCAGGAAGGNTCNAGTCTNAANCGCGCTTTATCGCAGGAAGATTTTTTCCCGCCGATGATGGTGCATATGGTCGCGTCGGGCGAGACCAGCGGCGAACTCGAGACAATGCTTGAACGATCNGCGACGAANCAAGAGCGCGAGCTCGAGGCAACNCTNGGCACCATTATGGGGCTGTTNGAACCCATTATGGTGGTGGTGATGGGTGGCTTGGTACTNACAATAGTGATGGCNATTTTGTTGCCAATATTCGATNTGAACACGATGGTGAGGTAGTGAAGTGAAGAAGCAAAACGGTTTTAGTTTGATAGANATCTTAGTGGTTNTAGTCATNATGGGGTTGCTCATTAGTGTCGTAGCGCCAACTGTCCTCAACAGNGCAGACGATGCCAGAGTGCAGAAAGTACANGCGGACTTTAANTCGATAGAGACCGCANTGAAGATTTACCGGCTCGATAATTATGTGTACCCCAGNACGGAACAGGGNCTCGTTGCACTGGTTGAGCCGTCAACGCTGGAACCTGAGCCACGNAACTTCAAGCGAGGCGGCTATCTCCCAGAGGTGCCAATGGATCCATGGGGTCGCGAGTACCTNTACCTCTCACCGGGTGAATACGGCGAGGTGGATATTTACTCTCTCGGTGCAGACGGTTTGCCAGGAGGGGAAGACCAAAGTGCCGATATTGGCAACTGGGGTGAAGGCGACGNNGCCTAATTTAACCATTACACGGTTCTACCTNGGAGCCTNACGCGTGAGTAAGGGACAGCGAGGATTCAGCCTCATTGAAATGTTGGCGGTNGTCTTCGTCGTCGTGCTGTTGACCTCGCTTGTGAGCCTGAATGTCGGTTCGGGTGGTGCNGATATNAGTCGTGAGAATAAGGTTCGCGATGTGGCTGCCATGCTGAGTTANGCACTGACAGAGGCCGAACTGAGCGGCACAGATCACGGGCTTTTTATCCACCGACTTGCCGAGGGTGAAACAGCCTATCAAGGGCTTTGGTTACGGCGTTACGATCAGGGCTGGGCACCGCCNATTTCGCGTAACGATGCGTTTGATGATCTCNAGTTTGAGCCNGGTATCGACTTAGAGTTGCGACTCGATGAGCAGCCGCTCGTTGACTTTGANGTGCTCGAGGAAGAGGTCAACCCTCCGCCACAGATTATTCTCTTTGCGGGAGGCGAGGTGACNCCGGGCGAGCTAACGTGGATTGACGATCGCACGGGNGACTTGCTGTATACACTGCGCTGGGANCTATTTGGGCGCATGGAGTTCATGCCNAAGGGTTTAGAGCCCGATGATGCTCTACAGGAGAGCTCATTTGATTAANCGCCGATCGATTCAGCAAGGCTTTACGCTGGTGGAGGTNATGGTCGCGCTCACTGTCGTTGCGGTGACGCTCCCCGCGCTACTCTTCTTACTCTCTCAACAAGTCGATGGCACCGCTNACTTGCGTGACCGGTCNGTTGCNCAGTGGGTGGCNGCAGATCGCGTAGCGGAAGTCCGCCTNACTGTTGCAAANCAGCGCAGAGCGACTACCGGGGTGATNGCTGGCGAGTCTGAGCGTGCCGGGCGCACTTGGTATTGGCGCAGTGAAATTCAAGAGACACCGGTNCAGGGTTTCATGCGNCTNACNGTAACGGTGACNTCAGAGGAGTCTGAGGAAGANTCNGCGCTCTATACCCTCGACGCGTTTCTNAATGCGGAGGTGATNAATGCTTCCGGCTAGCCGNGGACAGTCACACCAGGGGTTTACCCTCGTCGAGGTCTTGGTTGCAATGGCAATCACGGCCTTTGTGTCGTTACTCTCTTACCAGACACTGTCGACGGCCATCACAGGCATTGAATCGGCAAGAGAAGCCTCCGAGCGACTTCACGAAATTAATCGGGCTTTCACGGTCATGTCACGTGATATCCGCCAACTGACAAATCGTCCGGTTATTGATGAATTCGGTCAGCTCGCTTCAGCGGTATCGGGCGGACCATTGGCTCGCGACCCGCTTAGGCTCACTCGTTCAGGTTGGCATAACAGCACAGGCGCGCCCCGCAGCACACTGCAGCGTGTCGCTTACCGTCTTGAAGAAGGGCAGTTACTGCGACTGACCTACCCTGTTTTAGATAGAACAACGGCTATTGAGCCGCGAGAGACTGTCTTGCTGGAGAATGTTGATACCTTGGAGTTCCGGTTTTTACCCACGGTGAAGGACCTTGAAGTCGATCGCAATCAAGTGATTGATCGGCGCTCTTGGCAAGAAAATTGGCTAGCTGAGGTCGGTTTTACGAACCAGTTAATTGCACCGCCCGCGGCAATTGAACTGCGTATTACGCTGTTTGATTGGGGAGAGTTGGAGCGACTTTATGTCTTGCCTGCCTTCCAATAAGCGACATTTGGGTAACGACGCGCAAACGGGCGCGGCCTTGGTTATTGCCCTCTTAGTTTTCGCACTGTCGGCTGCGCTGATGGTAGGCGTGCAGAGAGACTTCTCACTGCAATTGCAGCGCAGTACCAATACATTTTTTGCCGAGCAGGGCTGGTCTTTCTTGTTGGGCGCTGAGTCGCTCGCCGAATTGGCGCTGAGGCTCGATGCAGATGAAGATGGTCTCAGTGACGCGCCTGTTGATTCTCTTTTAGAAATTTGGGCACAACCGCAGGCGCCCTTTCCGTTAGATGGGATCGGCTTTTTAAGTGGTGATATCTCCGACCTCCAGGGACGGTTTAATCTCAATGGTTTGGTAGAGATTCCGCGTCAACCTGGTAGTCGAAACCCTGATGAGCAAGAACAAGACACAGCCCAAGTCGTTGATGGATCGAGTGATGAATCGAAGCGATTCAATGCGCAGCAGCGTGTTTTCCTGCGCTTATTGCTCTCCATTGAAGAGGCTGAACTGAACCGTGGTGAGGCTATTCGCATCGTGGAGCGGGTCTCTGACTTTATCGACGCAGATAGAAACCCGCGCTTGGACGGTGCGGAGTCGGAGGTTTACTTGACGTCGGCGTTTCCCTATCGGCCGCCAAACAGACCGCTTGCGAGTGTGAGTGAGTTGAGGGCGGTCGATGGCATCACCCCAGAGCTCTACAGACTCCTCGCGCCCTACCTCACGGTGTGGCCTGTTGAGGGAAGTAAGGTCAATATACTGACCGCCTCCCCACAATTACTCGGTGCTTTGAGCGGTGATGATGCGTTTGAACCGTTGGCGCCACAGGAGGTCGCGCGCATCATCGAGTTGCGAGCCGAGGGAATGATCACGGACGTCGATACTTATCTCTCAGATGCGCTGTTTACGAATGCTACGACGACCGAATTACGTAACTTGATTGATGTTAAATCAGACTGGTTCTTGCTAGATGCACGTGTCGAAATCGCAGGCAGAGAGCGGCGGCTCTCAAGTGTTTTGAATAGGCAGGGACGCGCCGTTTCTGTTATTCATCGCACTGAGGGCGAACTTTGATGCCGTATCAGATGGGAGTCTTGAATCGCGTTATCGCAACAGCGCTNACATCAAGACGATTAGATCGCTTACACTACGNNCGTTGTTGGCCCGGGGGCGGGCGACGATACTTAGAGGTCTCNNAAGTCGATGCATACCGAAAATCCTAGCGTTGTGATCTGGCAGGACGGAGCCCCCGTGCTATGGCGTGCNGGGTCGCTCGAAGCGGAACCGGTTTCTGACGAAACCCTCTTTCCCTCGGGCGTCATAATTGGCCTGCCAAGCGATGATGTCAGGACAACGTTGCTTGAGGTCTCGGCCGATGAGCAAAAACACTTAGNATCCTCTNTGCCTTACATGATGGAAGAGCAGGTGGCGAATGATGTCGATGAGCTGCATTTCGTCTCCGTGTCCGTNACNGACGAGCACCATTTGGTTGCCTTTACCCGNCAAGATCAGATGAANGCGTGGATTGNNGCACTGCCGGGTTCTGACGAGCTNAAAACNTTCAGTCCCGAGGCATTGTGCCTGCCCNTAAAGGANAANGAATGTTGTGTTGTCGTAAGCGGNGACAGTGCGGTGCTTCGATGGAGCGACGCTGAAGGNGCAAGGGTTGANCTGAGTTTGCTATCAGTGGTTCTGGATTCGCTCTCGAGCTTACCTGAGACAATNATCATTTACGGTNCGGACCGTGATGCNGTGCTCGCCCAACTGAGTGACGAACAAGCCTCACGCGTGGATTGGCGACAGGGAGGCTGGGGTGCGCTGTTGATGCTGTCGCAATCTAAACCCACCATTAANCTTCGTCAGGGGNCCTTCGCGCCGCGTCTTCCACTCGTAAAATGGTGGGGCATCTGGAAAACNATTGCGATTGCCGCAGCGCTCGCTGTCACGGTGCAATTTGTCGCCGATCTTGCTCAGTATCAAACGCAAAAGGCGTATAACCTNGAGCTGCGATCAGCAATCCAAGACACCTATCGTAAAGCCAANCCACGGGGTNCCNTNGTCGATGTCGAGAAGCANTTGGACCGNCAGATCGCTGAATACGCAGGCGGTGAGGGNATTGCGGCGTTCACACCAANGTTGGTGGANGTTGTCACNGCGACACTGGCGCACGAGGGCCGTGTTACGTCAGTGAATTACAGCTCCGGCCAGTTACGACTTAATTTAACGGCCAATAATTTTGCGGCTNNTGAGCGAATCCGGCAGCAGNTAGAACAAGCCGGATTGACCGCGACNTTGGAAACCTCAAACGCTCGGGGTGACGAGGTGCGGGCACGCTTGCGTGTGGAGGTGTCGTGATGCGAGAGTGGTTTAACGCACAAACACCCAGAGACCAAATTGCATTGATCGCTTTGGCGGCTGCCGTTGTNATCTATAGCGTCGTCGCATTTGCNTTGGTGCCCGCTAGTGAGGCGCGCAGCCAAATGATGGCAAATAACAAAGCGGCGACGGCACAGCTTGCACGTGTTGAGGCGAAGGTAAGTCAACTAGTGGATCTTCGCGCTAACGGAGAGTCCGGTCAGAATCAGAATTTGTCATCTACGCTGAGTGCGGCCGCTCAAAATGCNGGGCTTACNGTNAAGCGACTGCANCCGAACAGCCGNGGCGAGGTGCAGGTAAGGTTTGAAAGTGTTGAATTCGATGCGCTNTTGCAGTGGCTGCAAACGATCGAGGGTAATGAGGGGCTGCGNATTATAGATGCCTCGGTGAGTGATGCTGGNCGCTCCGGCGGTGTGAATGCGACCCTCAGGGTTCGGGANCAGTAGTGAGTAATCGGCGGTTCTTNATCGCGCTGAGTNCTGCNTTGTTTGCGGTNTTACTGCTTGCTCGGCTNCCCGCGTCNATCGCTACTCAGTTACTGCCGCCCTCTNTCAGTGTGTCGACTTCTTCAGGCACCATTTGGGAAGGAAGCGCTGCGCATGTTCAGGTAAACCTGAACGGGAAATGGTTTGCCTTGGGGCGCGTTGATTGGGAGCTTCACCCCNTTGGCATCCTCGTCGGTGANGCGGTAACNATTCGNTCAAAATGGGGNAGCCAGCACATTGATGTGTCGGCAGGGGTTNCTTTGAGTGGCGAGNTTCGTGTCTCTAATGCCACTATCCACACTGATATCGGCTGGGGAAAAACGCTACTGCCCTTATTTATTGCCGGAGATCTAAACGCAGATATTGATGAGTTGCGTGTCACAGCCTCCGGACTTCCCGCTGTCCTTACGGGTCGTATTGTCTGGGAAAATGCCGCTTGGCAGGCCGTTGGTGGCGACGTGTCACTGGGTACCTATGTCGTTGAAATCGCGACGGATGAATCGGGTATTTCGGGCCGCATCATGACCCTGAAAGGGGCACTTGAGTTAACCGGTGAGTTCGGACTCAAGGGCGACGCGTATTCCGTTGCGGCCGATCTTTCTGGGGCGGCTGCTCGAAACGAAGCGTTCCAGCAGGCCATTGCCTTATTGGCGGTCCCGACAGAGAGTGGCTACCGCATCGATTTAAGCGGTACACTCTAATCGAGTTGGGCTCTGGGGCCTGCCTACTAATAAAAAACAAAGTGAGATGCCTATGAAGTTCTGGCAGAGGCTTGTTGGCCTTCTCATAGCGGGAGGTGTTATGTCGACAGCAGCGAATGAATCCCCTGCGGTGATGGATGGATTCCCTCCGTCAGCAGAGTCGCAGGTAACGAAAAAAAATCAGCGCGATTGGCCCTACAGTCAATGGGCCTTTCAAAACTTTGGCGCCCCAAATAACACAGTGATGGTCCCCCGCGCTGGTGAGATCCACCACTTTCCTCGTGATGAGGGGCGCTTGAATGACTTTGTTATTGACGGGTCCTCACTGGCAGAGGTTTTTGAGGCTAATGCGGCAGACGCTTTAGTGGTTATTCAGGGCGATACGCTTGTGCATGAGTCCTACTGGAACCAGATGGATGCGCACCGGCAGCATATCTGGTACTCCATGACCAAATCTCTCGTGAGTAGCATTGCTGGGGTGTTAGTTGAAAGTGGGCAGCTCGCTGTGTCGAAAAGCCCCTCAGATTATATTCCAGAGCTTAAAGGCAGCGCCTTTGATCGCGTGACGATTCAGCACGTGCTTGACCACGCGAGCGGCCTTGCGTTCGAGGAGAATTATGTCGATCCGAAGAGCGACTTCTTCTTGTATTACGCCCCCGCATTGAATCTTGGCTATTTACCTGGTGCGGCTGACCTTCAGCCCGGCGAGTCAGATATTTATGGCGTCTATGACTTCCTTGCGCGCTTTGTCCAGCCTGATCCTGATACGCCTCCAGGCTTCCGGTTTGACTACAACTCGGCAAATGCTGATGTCCTTGGTTGGTTGGTCTCGCGTCTCATGAACAAGCCGCTCAACGAGGTTATCCGAGACGAGGTGTGGTCTAAGCTAGGTACTGAGCACGATGCCTTTATTGCGGTCGATCGGGCCTACGTCCCCGTTGCAACAGGTGGATTTAATGCAACAGCAAGGGACTCGGCGCGTTTTGGCGTAATGATTCGAGACAAGGGAGTGTTCCGTGGTGAACGCGTTTTGCCCGCTTCTTGGCTCGAGCACATGGTTGACGTCAAGAAAAGCGATACGGAGGCCATGGCTCGTAATCCGAATTACTCGCAGGCTGACTGGATTGCTTACCAGGACATGTGGTGGATCCTCGACGCGCAAGCGGAGGAGTTTTGTGCTGTTGGTATCCACGGACAAGTGATTTACGTCAATCGAAAGACCGACACAGTGATGGTGTGGTTTTCGAGTCAACGTGACGCGGCATCGACGCTTGCCCCTGAATTTCCCATTAAACTTGACGCGGCGCGACGTGCTGCAATCTATCTAGCGGAGTAAGAAAAATGGCTGCAGGAACTCCCGTATGGTCTAGCCGATTCGCCTTCATCATGGCGAGTGTTGGCTTCGCTGTTGGCCTTGGCAATATTTGGCGCTTTCCCTACGTTACCGGTGAGAACGGTGGTGGGGCGTTTGTTCTGGTTTACTTGTTGTTCGTTCTCGCAATCGGCGTGCCTTGTGTCATGGCTGAGCTCATGGTCGGCCGACGCGGGCAATCCAGTCCTTCGCAGTCCATGGCTAAAGTCGCCGAGGAGAGCGGGCTCAGTCGTTTTTGGGGCGGTGTCGGAGGGCTGGGTGTGTTTACTGCCTATACCATCTCGATTACTTACGCAGTTGTTGTTGGGTGGGTGCTTTGGTATTTGATTCAAGCCGTTATGACAGGCTTTGCTGGCTACGATGCGGCAGCAGCGACGAGTTCGTTTAATAGCCTGCTCGCCGATGGCTCCACCATGCTGGTCATGACGATTCTGGGCAACTTGATTGTCGGTAGCATCATCTATGCAGGCGTGACCGGTGGTATCGAGCGCGCTGTGACTTTCATGATGCCGCTTCTTTTCGCGCTTCTAATAGGCCTTGGTATTTACAATATGTTCGCGGGCGGTTTTGGCGAAACCGTACGGTGGTTGTTCACGCCAGATTTTAGCAAGATCGATGGCTCCGTGTTGTTGGCGGCCCTTGGGCAAGCGTTTTTCTCTATCGGTGTCGGAATGGGGGGAATGATGGCGTACGGCTCTTATTTGCCCGCTAATTTCTCGATTACCCGCGGCGCCATGGTCATCGTTCTCGCTGATACCTTGGTGGCTTTGCTCGCGGGCTTTGTCGTGTTCCCCATGGTTTTCAATTACGGACTCGATATGGGAGGGGGTGCTGGGCTCATTTTCCAGACCTTACCGGTGGCCTTCGCTCAAATGCCTGGCGGGCACATCTTCGCCGTGCTGTTCTTTGTCATGCTCTCGGTGGCGGGTGTCACCTCAATGGTGGGTTTGCTCGAGGCAGTAACGAGCTGGACCGATCAAAGAACCACACTGGGACGTGAGATGAGTGCTGTGGTGGTTGTCGGATCGGTCACGTTCTGCAGTATTGCTTCGGTCTTTTCCTACAATGTCTGGCAGGACTACACCCTCTTTGGCATGAACTTTAACGCGGCTTCCGAGGGGCTTTATGACAAGATTACGCTGCCGCTGGGCGGACTGCTCATTGCACTGTTTGTAGGTTGGTTTATGAAGCGTGAGTTTGCGTTTTCTGAGTTGGCGACAAGTGAGCAAACCTTTGGGGTTTGGCAGTTACTACTGAAGTTTGTCGTCGTACCTGCGATTGCAATCATTCTCATCACAGGATTGATTTAATAGATGTTAGCAACAGTTACAGATTGGTTATGGTCATACGTGCTCATTGTGGCGTTACTCGCAGTGGGTATTCGCTTAAGTGTTACGGCGCGTTTCGTGCAGATTCGCCTGTTCAAGGAAATGTTCAGGGACCTGCTAGGTGGGTTTTCAGCGACCGATAAGGGGCTTTCGAGCTTTCAGTCATTGGTGGTGAGCGTTGCCGGTCGGGTGGGTGGCGGTAACATCGCCGGTGTCGCCGTCGCGATTACACTGGGTGGCCCCGGCGCCTTGTTCTGGATGTGGTTGATCGCGCTGATCGGCATGGCAACGAGTTTGTTTGAGTGCGCGCTTGCTCAGCTTTACAAGCAGAGCGATGGTTCTGAAACCTATCGCGGTGGTCCAGCTTATTTCATGCACTTCGGTCTTGGCTGGCGCGTTATGCCTGTCATTTACTCAGGTCTATTACTGATTACCGTTGGCTTTGGCTTTAATGCCGTTCAAACGTACTCGGTCACGAACTCTATTGAGTCGGCGTTTGCCATCCCTACCTGGCAAAGTGGCATTGTTCTGACCGCGGTAATGGCCATTATTTTGTTCGGCGGTATTCGTCGTCTGGCGGCCGTCTCGCAGGTCATTGTGCCTATTATGGTTGCTGGCTACTTTGCGCTCGCCGTAGGCATTTTGGTTGCCAATATTAGCGAGGTGCCCGGGGCACTGGCGCTTATCTTCAAGTCAGCCTTTGGTCTTGAGCAAATGGTTGGCGGTGGCGTTGCCGCTGCGATTATGCAGGGCGCAAGACGCGGACTCTTTTCGAATGAAGCAGGTCTCGGCACCATTCCTAATGTGGCCGCAACAGCCGATGTCCAACATCCGATATCACAAGGTCTGGTGCAAAGTTTGAGCGTCTTTATCGATACCATTGTGCTGTGCACCTGTACTGCGCTCATCATCTTACTGTCCTCCGCGTACCAACCTGATGCAATCAATCCACAGGGCGTTGTACTGACCCAATTGGCGGTCGCTGAGCAACTCGGTGGGTGGGGGGAGTCACTGGTGAGTGTCTTCTTGGTACTCTTCGCTACCACGACCATTGCCTACAACTGCTACTTGGGCGAGAACAGTATTGCCTACTTTTCAAATCGACCCGCTTGGGCAATACCCGCTTTCAGAATTTCAGTGTTGGTGATGATTGCATGGGCTTCGGTGCAAGACTTGGGCACTGTGTTTAGCTCCTCCGACCTCACTATGGCACTGTTGGCGATAACAAACTTACTGGCGTTGTGGTACCTGGCCCCTGTCGGTATGAAGCTTCTTCGGGACTACGAGTCACAGCTTCGCAGCGGCATATCGCCGGTGTTCAAGCGTGAGACGATGCCGGATGAGAACATTGACAAGGGCAGTTGGTCTTGAGCGCTGTTGACCTGACAGTCTCAGCTTTAGCCTCGGGATCACCGGATGCTGCGCGGATCAAGAGCCCTGGTCTAGAAGCTAATAATATGCGCCGCAATGATCACTCACGAACGAATGAGGGATGTGTGCGTTGAGTGCGTTACCAAAGCACATTGTTATTACGGGGCCTACAGCGGGCATAGGGCGCGCGGCCGCATTGAGTCTTGCGGAGCAGGGTTCACAGCTCACGCTTTTATGCCGAAATCTCGATAAAGGCGCAGACGTCTCTGAGGCCATTGTGAATGCAGGAGGCCTTGCGCCTCATCTTGTTCAAATGGATATGGCCAGTCTTGACAGTGTTCGTCGTGCGGCAACCTCAGTTCTGGAACTTGGGCTTCCCATTGATGTGCTGCTAAACAATGCAGGCCTAATAAACTCTCACCGCAGGGAGACATCGGATGGTTTTGAGGAGACGCTTGCGGTCAATCATTTCGCCCCTTTTCTCCTCACGGGCATGTTGTTGCCCGCTATTCTCAAGGCCGCGCCGGGTGCGCGGATCGTCAACGTGGCCTCAGGCGCACACAGTTTTGTGAAAAACATGGGGTTTGACGACATTCAGCTTGAGCACAGCTACAAGACATTCGAGGCCTATGGTCGATCCAAATTGGCCAATATATTATTTACGCGAACACTGTCGCAGCGGCTTGCTGGGAAAGGCGTCACAGTGAACTGCCTGCACCCGGGTGCAGTCGCAACCGATATAGGTAAACAGCACGGCGAACTCATTGCAAAAGTCATTCCCATTCTGCTGAAACCGTTTTTCCGAGGCCCTCAAAAAGGTGCAGAAACATCAATTTATCTATGTGCTGACGAAAGGGTGGCAGGTCAAACCGGCGGTTATTGGTATAACTGCAAGCTGACGAAAGTGAAGCCCTGGGCGGAAGACGATGTCGAGGCGCGCAGGCTTTGGGATTACACGCAGGACACGATTGGCTTTGAGTACCCCTCTTTTTAGACGTCGCCCACTTGGCGACATCTAGTGTCGTAGGCCCGATAGACGCCGGGCTCGTGGTTTACGAAATGTAATGCGACTGGGCCCCTAACAACTGTCTGTTAGTCAGCTCATTGCGTTTCGGTTAGCTCAACGTTAAAGCGTAAGGTCTTGTTATCTCTGAGGGTCTCGATGGTCACAATGTCGCCGACTCGATGCTTTTCCATTGCAGACAGGAAGTCTTCGTTGGTCTTGATGTCTTGTCCGTCAACCGACGTGATAATGTCTCCCAGTACGATGTCATTTCGGCCTACCCTACGCGCACCAATCATCCCCGCATCATCCGCTGGGAAGCCTCGATAGGTCCGCACAATGGGTACGCCATCGATTCGGTTGCGCTTAATCCATTGATCAGAAGCGCGTTCAATACCGAGCACAGGCCGAAGAATTTTCCCGTAGGCAATCAGTTGAGGAACGACCTCTTTCACCGTGCTGACTGGAATCGCGAATCCAATGCCTGCGCTGGCACCGCTAGGCGAGTAGATGGCGGTATTTACGCCGACTAGCTGGCCAAGGGAGTTGAGCAGAGGGCCACCCGAATTACCGGGATTAATAGCTGCATCGGTCTGAATTACTCCGCGGATTTTGCGGCCACTGGGGGACTGAATCTCCCTGCCGAGCGCACTCACCACACCAACTGTCAGTGTGGTGTCGAGTCCAAAAGGGTTACCAATGGCAAGTACTTTGCGGCCAACCGATAACTCAGATGAATCGCCCAGCGGTAACTCAATGAGACCCTCTGGCGGATCAATCAGACGGAGCACGGCGAGATCGCGCTCGGGCGCCAGTCCAACCACGGTCGCGTCGAACTCGCGTTGATCGCTGAGCGTGACCGTTAACTTATTGGCTCGTGCGACAACATGATAGTTCGTTACGATGAGTCCCGAGTCATCCCAGACAAAGCCAGATCCCGCACCTTGAGGGATTTCCATCACATTGAGGCTGAACATCTGGCGACGCAATGCAGTGGATGTCACGTATACGACCGAAGGGCTTGCGTTACTGAAGACCTCGGTGGTGTTTGCTTCGTCATTCGTTGAGAAGCTCAGGTAGTCCACGGCCGCAGCTGCCGTGGGTGCCATTGTTAGCGCGGGCATTACGAGCGCAAAAACAGGGGTGAGAAGCAGGGCAAATCCGGCGATGAGGTTTGAGATCAGGCGCTTGAAAAAAGACGCCAATAACGGACGTTTCATCGGTTTTGCAAGGCCTCTATCCGCTTGTCCAGCGGTGGGTGAGATGAGAACAGTTGGCGGATATTTGAGCTTTTACCGGAGCGTATTCCAAACGCGGTAAGTTCACCGGGCAAGTCCGACGGCGAATCCATCTCTGCTTGTAGCCGCCGCAATGCCGCCGTCATATGGTGCTTACCGGCCAGGTCCGCGCCCGCTGCGTCTGCGCGGTATTCACGGTAACGCGAGAACCACATGACGATCATGCTCGCGAGTATGCTCAATAAAATTTCAGCCACAATAGTACCGACCCAGTAACCAATGCCCAGGCCCCGCTCATTCTTAAAGACGACTCGATCAATGGTGTGACCGATGATGCGTGCGAAGAACATAACGAAGGTATTCACTACGCCTTGAACGAGGGTCAACGTCACCATGTCGCCATTGGCTACGTGACCAATCTCATGGGCCATCACGGCCCGAACCTCTTCGGGCTTGAATCGCTGGAGCATGCCTGAGCTGACCGCGACCAGCGCATTGTTTCGATTCCACCCGGTGGCGAAGGCATTGGGTGCCTCGGACGGGAATATGCCTACCTCTGGCATGCCAATGCCCGCTTGATCGGCAAGTTGACGCACCGTGTTTACGAGCCATTCCTCATCCCGGTTACTGGGCGTCTCAATAATGCGGGTGCGCGTCCCGCGCTTGGCCATCCATTTCGAAATGAAAAGCGAAAACAGTGAGCCACCCATGCCGAACAAACCACAGAAAACGAGTAATGCATTGAAATCAAGCCCCACACCATTGGCCTCAAGGAAGCTCTCAAAGCCGAGCAGGCGCCAGACGACACCCACAACAATCACGACCGCCATGTTGGTTAACAGAAAGAGTAAAATGCGCATGCGTTATCTCCGCAAAAACAATGATGTCAGGTATACGTAGTGACGTTAGACCGGGTTTTCAACCGGGGGTTCCGAATTTCGCGAACGTCATGCAGGGTTTTTATGGCCTAGGAGTTACTTTCGGTACCGTCTTCTTCGCTGCTTTCTTCGCTGCTTTCTTCGCTGCTTTCTTCGCTGCTTTCTTCGCTGCTTTCTTCGCTCTCATCGAGGCCGGGCAACGCAATTTGACTGATGGTCAATTTAGGGAGTTTCCCTTTATTGAGTGTCATCTCGAGGATGTCCGCACGAAGTCCAAAATCTTTAGAGCTCAGTTCGAAGACGGTATTACTCGCTTCATCACGGTGTTTATAGAGTGCCACGCGTGAGCGATCAGCGCCGTCGACCCATTCCTTACTGCGTCCCCAGTAATGGCCGTCTTGATTTTTAAGGATGAAGCTGCGGTCCACGGTAAGGTGTTTCCTCATTAATTCTTGTTGAGCAAGATATCTTTTGCTTGATTGATTTTTGCGGCAAGAAAATCATTACCGCCACGATCTGGGTGTAACTTTTGAATCAAACTCCGGTGCGCCGCAACCACCTCGTCCTCCGTCGAACCCTCATCAAGACCTAATATGGCAAGGGCTTCTGCTCGTGCGCTCTGGTCAGATGCTGCGCGATTAGCGCTTCGCTGCTGCTCTGAATTTTGATCAGCTTGCTGACGCCGCTGGTCAATGTAGGCCTCTAGCAGTTCAGCGGACTCTTCATCCTCGGTCTGGTAATGCGCTAACAGATCTTCCAATTGCATTATTGAGAGCTCGGATAACAGCCAGCCTTTGTGCGGCCCCTCGATTATTTCCCCGTCGATATAACCTGAACCGTGATCAAGCGTTGCCGACAGATGATTCGTTTGAATGGATGACTGAGCCGACTGTGCGTTCTGCGCGCGTAGTTTGTTTAGAAAGGGCAGTGCGCGAATTACCCAGGGAAGGATTTGACGGAGAAACACAAAGGCACCTGTG
Organism: Halieaceae bacterium; assembly: GCA_002689915.1. GTDB lineage: Bacteria > Pseudomonadota > Gammaproteobacteria > Pseudomonadales > Halieaceae > Luminiphilus > Luminiphilus aquimaris. Next base: position 25,348 of record NZIJ01000031.1, read on the forward strand.
ATCGCCGCACCGACCCAATGCATACGCCCGGTAAGGGTGAGCACAACCACGAGGGCAATCATAAGCCCCAGCAAGAACTTGATATAGCCAGATCGCTGCTTGTGCGGTGGCATATTGCGAACACGCCACAGGTAGTAAATAGCGATGGCCGCGGCGGCAATGGCTAGTAGCGCTCTGATCACATTGAGATCCTCTTTGGGTAGCTCATATTTCGATTTGGGGTTTTAGGTTTGGGCTTAGTGTAGGACGTTGTCGTCTCACACGTCTGTGCGCCACGACCGAAGTTTATCACTTTCTTTGAGCGCGAGACCTTCGATTACTCAACGACCGGTTTTGGAGCTTGTGTGCTGCGCATTTTGACCTGGAAGCGGTCGTTGATGGCGGTTTTGGTCTTTAAAGGAGGGTTTACCGCACCGCGCGTGAAGGCTAGGCAGTCGCTCGTTAAGGGAGAGCTACGAGCCCCTGTGCCGCAAGTTCGGGGAGGTAATGCTTGCGCTGTTGTAATTCCAGAATGGCCGACTGAATGTCACGCTCATTTTTGGTAACCGCAATATCTGTCGCGATGTCGAGTAACTTGCGACTAGATAACCGACTCGCAGCCGTCTTTTTGTTCAAATTTTCAGGTAGCGTGATTGTAATAGGCATATTCTGTGCCTCCTTCTCCCTCGACCCATCACGGTTTTTGGTCGATGCAATATTTGTCTATGTTGAAAACGTTAGACCCTCTTTGTTACAAAAGTTCAGCGGTATACTTTCCCTGAGATGAATTTTTTGTGTCTGGGGACTTCTCATGGATGTCATGGATATTCGACGTAAACACGCTCTACCTTCAGCAGACGAGGCGATCCCCGGACGCTCCGAGCGCATGGAGGTAACGCACGCACATACGGTTTTAGGCACACCGCTGGAAGGGCCCTTTGACGCATCTCTGGAAACGGCGATGTTTGGGCTCGGTTGCTTTTGGGGTGCGGAGCGCGTGTTTTGGAAGGTACCCGGGGTGTATACGACCGCAGTTGGGTATGCGGCGGGGCACACTCCTAACCCGACTTACCGCGAGGTTTGTTCAGGGCAGACGGGGCACAATGAGGTCGTACTCGTGGTTTTTGACCCAGCTAAAGTGAGCTACGGGGCGTTGTTAAGCGTTTTCTGGGAGAGTCATGACCCTACGCAGGGTATGCGTCAGGGAAACGACTGGGGGACGCAATACCGTTCAGGTATTTACACTTATTCCGAAGCTCAATCTGCTGCTGCATTGGCGAGCCTGGAGAACTATAACGAGCGCTTAATGGCCGCAGGGTATAACGCGATCACAACGGAAATTCTCAGTGCCACCGAGTTTTATTACGCGGAGGCGTATCACCAGCAGTACTTGGATAAGAATCCCGCGGGCTATTGTGGTATCGGCGGTACTGGCGTGGCCTGTGGAATTGGGACGGGCGTCAGCGCTTAAGAAAGCTCGCGTGAGAGCGCTGCACAGACTGCCGTATCGACACTGAGAATCCGAGCGCCCAATGACACCTTCTGAGCCCCTAACGCTTCAGCAAGATCCACTTCGAAGTCGATAAAACCACCTTCGGGGCCTATGAGTAAGGTCGTTGGCCGTTGAGTATCAGCTGCAAAGCGCGCGCTGTTTCCCGGATGGGCAATGAGCAAGGTTGTTTCTGCGCTGATGGCGGGTAATACATCTTCCATGAAGGGCTTGAAGCGCTTGTGTTGGATCACACGGGGTAAGACGGTGTCGCCAGAGCGTTCAAGGCCCTGAGTAAGTGCCATCTCCACTTTGTCTTCGTTGAGATGGGGGGTTTGCCAATAGCTTTTTTCAACACGATACGAATGAATCAAATGAAGCTCGGCCACCCCAAATTCTGCCACGCTTCGAAATACTCGCCGCAACATTTTGGGTCGAGGTAGGGCGAGTACCAGCTGCGTGGGATGACGGTGCAAAGGCGCATCAGATAGCGCCACCTCGAGCTCAACACCCTCGCCACTAACTTGAGTAACCGTGCCCAGGCCACGATCGCCATTAATGAGGCCCACTCTCAATGTTTGATTTGCGACGACTTTCAGCACCGTAATTAGGTGTCGCGCCCGATAGTCAGTCAATTTGACTGTGTTGGCGTTAATCCAATCGTTTTCTCGAAGGAGAACTATATTCATCGTGGTCTTGGCTTAGTCGGTCCACAGATCATAATCATCTGCCTTGGTCACCCGTCTACGTACCACATCTCCCGGCGCCAACCCGTCGGTGTTTTTTAGGTATACCACCCCATCTATTTCGGGTGCGTCGCCTTTGGTTCGCCCCACGGCCGCCTCACCGGATACCTCGTCGACGATGACATCCACCTCGGAGCCAACTTTACGCTGGAGGCGTTGAGCACTGATTTCTTGCTGCACAGCCATAAAACGGTGCCAGCGTTCCTCTTTAATGTCCTCGGGGACCGGGTTTTCGAGCTCGTTTGCCGAGGCACCTTCGACTGCTGAGTACTTGAAACACCCGACACGATCGAGTGACGCGTCACGCATAAAGTCGAGTAACTCATTGAATTCACCCTCGGTTTCACCGGGAAAGCCAACGATAAAGGTTGAGCGCAATGTGATGTCTGGACAGATCTCTCGCCAAGAACGAATACGATCGAGGGTTTTTTCAGATGCAGCCGGTCGCTTCATTCGCTTTAGGACACTTGGACTGCCGTGTTGCAACGGTATGTCGAGATAGGGGAGTACTTTCCCCTCCGCCATAAGCGGGATGATTTTGTCGACGTGCGGATAAGGGTAGACGTAGTGCATTCGCACCCAGATACCCAATTCGCCGAGTGCCGAAGCGAGATGATACAGATCACTTTTGAGCGGCCGTCCACCCCAAAAGTCCGTTTTGTATTTAATATCGACCCCATAAGCGCTGGTGTCTTGAGAGATGACGAGCAACTCTTTAACACCCGAGCGAGCGAGCTGTTCGGCTTCACGCATCACATCGCCAATGGGTCTGCTGACAAGGTCGCCTCGAAGACTTGGGATAATGCAAAATCGACAGCGATGATTGCATCCCTCCGAGATCTTCAGATACGCATAGTGCTTTGGTGTAAGCTTTACACCCTGTGCCGGAATAAGATCGATCTTCGGGTCGGGTACGTGAGCGTTGGGGAGGACGCGACGAACCTCAGATAGGACTTCCTCGTAGGCAGCAGGTCCGGTGATTCCCAGCACTTTGGGATGGCGCTGTAAAACGAGATCGGCCTGTTCACCCCCTCCCATACAGCCCGTGACCAGAACTCGACCGTTTTCCTCAAGCGCTTCACCGATGGCAGCTAGCGACTCTTCCTTCGCGCTGTCGATGAAGCCGCAGGTGTTCACAATGACAACACCGGCATCATCGTAAGAAGGCGACACCTCGTATCCATCGAATCTTAGTTGTGTGAGGATGCGCTCCGAATCCACGAGGGCTTTTGGGCACCCAAGTGACACGAAACCTACTTTTTGCGCTTGAGGCATGCTGCTCTATTCCGTCCGTTGAGGCCGCTAGTGTCTCACAGGGTGAACTTGCGTTCGCTACCGTAGGTGCGAACCGGTAATTCTGCACGCAATCGCTTCAGCAACTCTTCAGCCTCGTCCTTGTTGAGGAACTCACCAATCGTGGTGCGGCTCTCCTTGTTATGAAGCCACAGGGCTGGGCCTTCCCACTGATTTTTCGCATCGATAACGTTAAGTGCCGTATCGTCCCGCCGCCATAGCCAGGTACGTTTTGGAACAAAGTAGCCTTTCTCAATTTTGATAGTGGCGGCGTGGACAGTAACAACCTGCCTGTACTCAAGCTTCCAATTCACATAGTAAAGCGCAGCGCCCAAACCTATCAGCTCTGCACCGGCGAAGGGCAGAATTGGCCAGGCACCTAANAGCGTAAAACCAATGGCAGCGCCCAGAGAAGGAATCGAAACNGNGATCAGAACGTAAAGGTTGGTTCGCCAGGTGGCGCTNTTGTTGGGCTTGACGATGATTAAGCGGTGGTCATCTTCAATGAGTTCAGTAATCAACGAATTGCCTCGATGTGAGCCGANAGNGNACTAAAGTNCAAACGGTATCGGTGTGAAGGCAGAAATCCAATGCCCTGTAGACGGTGCGCACAACTTTAATCGGGTTGCNTGGAGNAACAGNCGCTCAGACGCTTCGAGNGCTTTGGGGTGCGCNTACATATCGCAACCAATAATTGGGTGGCCCAGCGCCTGCATGTGTATCCGAAGCTGGTGAGATCGACCGGTNACAGGTTTGAGNTTTACAAGNGTCNGCATCTNTCGGCGCTCAATGACCTCAAAATAGGTGAGGGAGTGCTTGCCNCGNTCNTGNCAAATCATCTGCTTNGGCCGGTTAGGCCAGTCGGTTGCGATAGGCAGTTCGACTGCNCCCGCATCTTGGTCGAGCTCGCCCCACAAAANNGCNGTGTATTCNTTTTCAATTTGGCGGCGTTGAAATTGCCGNGCNAGTTCCGACAGGCTCGCTTTGTGCTTGGGCACAACCATAATACCTGACGTATCCAAGTCGAGCCGATGCACNGCNTTNACATCGGGATAACGCGGTTGCAGNCGCCGAATCAAGCTNTCGTGATTGAGTGGATGNCGACCGGGNACGCTCAANAAGTGATGNGGTTTATCGANAATAAGAAGGTCTGTGTCCTCGTAGACAATTCGGGTGGTAGCTTGACTGTGNGGGACAAGATAAGGCGGNAGCTCATCAAATTCNGGAGCCCCTGGCGTGCCGGGNGNCGCTTCAGTCACTGCCAGCTCTGAGCGCAAGCGCCTTCTTATAGTGCGCCACGCTCGCNGCAAAACCGTAGCGCAGAGCATCNACTGTCAGCGCGTGACCAATGGACACCTCTAGNAGATGTGGGATTTTGAAGTCTGGAAGNTTNATGAGGTTNAGGTCATGCCCCGCATTTACGCCCAAACCNGCCTCGTCAGCNGCAATGGCTGTATCGACAAAGGCTGATAAGGTGCTTGTGAAGTCCCCGTGGGCATGNGCCACTGCGTAAGCTTCGGTNTATAGCTCAACACGATCTGCNCCAATGGCCGCTGCCATGNCCATCTGCTCTGGGTCGGGATCCATGAANANGCTGACGCGACAGCCCCAAGATTTGAGTTGCGTGATGATGGGNAAGAGGCGTTCGCTATCTTGTCGCAGGTCGAATCCGTGGTCCGATGTCAGCTGTGCGTCGCCGTCAGGAACCAAGGTGACCTGCGCCGGGCGCGTTGCTTCGACAAGCGACATGAAGCCCGGGTAGTCGCCGACAGCCGACCTGTCACTCGCCGCGGCTGGCGCGAAAGGGTTGCCTTCAATGTTGAATTCAACCTTCAGCGCGGCTGCTAAGTCATGGCAATCTGACGCACGAATATGGCGTTGATCTGGCCTTGGGTGGACGGTAATNCCCTCTGCNCCCGCTGCTACGGCNATCGANGCAAATTCAAGCGGNGNGGGNGAGGNNGTGTCGCGNGAGTTTCNAACGAGTGCNACCTTGTTTAGGTTTACGCTAAGAATCGTCATGGGGATATGCGCGTGACACGAAGCAAGACNATNGGATCAAGCGGNACATCTTGCAGGGGCATCTTTCCCTTGTCGGTTGAACCAACAGCGCTCCCGGTAGGGGTNGATGCCATAAAGTCGACNACNCTCATGCCGCTTATCACTTCGCCAAAGACGGTGTANCCAGGCTTGAAGGGCGTCCAGTCTAGNCGNGGATTGTTACGCTGATTAATGAAAAACTGACTTCCAGCNGAGTCGGGATCGCTGGTCCGTGCCATGGCAAGTGTGCCGCGGTCATTGTGAAGACGGTTCTTCGACTCATTGACGACCGTTCTNCCNGACTCCCTTTGTTTTAAATCGACATCGAAACCACCGCCTTGGANCATAAAATTGTCGATTACACGGTGAAANATTGTGTTTTTGTAAAAANCCTCGTCGACGTGAGCGAGAAAATTTTCAACTGTCTTGGGTGATTTGTCGGCGTANAGCAATACGGTGACGTCCCCGACATTGGTTTCTAACTTGACGATAGGGTTCTCGGCCTGNGCAGCGCTGCCGCCAATCAGTAACGCTGCAGAGAAGAGACTTAACAGGGTTTGTTTGAGGTGGCGCACATNGAGCTCCTTGGGGTCTAAAATCAAACGCAATGTCGATTGNTGATATCAAATGTTTTCGGTAGNGGCGCCTATCGCCAGCCATCGTTGCGTCGGCGTTTGACGGTCAAACGCGGAATGACAAGCGCNATGAAGATGCCAGCTAAAANAGCAAGNACGCCCTCNAGACGCTGATTACTGGCCACACGGNNCTCTAATCGAGAGTTNTCGAGNTTGAGCANGTCATTTCGTGCATTAANATCCTCAAGTTTTGAGGTGAGTTCGCCGGTTAGCTTGTCCAATTGAATAGCGTTGGCAGAAATACGTTTGATCTCGGCGAGTTCTTGCTGTGTAGCCTCTAGGTCTCGCGTTGCAGTGCCGCGGTCCTCATTGGCGGATGACAATTCCTCAACAGACGCGTCCAATTGCGCCTGCAGTTGGGCGGCCTTTGCCAGCGCGTTTTTTAGTTGCGTCTCAAGGCTATTTACCTGTTTGGCGCGTGGGATAGCTGTTTGCAGGTATTGCGCTCTTAAGTACCCTCGCGTTCCGCCCTTCGTCTCGACTTCTGCCCAGACACCGCCCTCAGCGGTGCCAAAATAGGTGACTTCAGTTCCCGAGGGCAGGCCTTTATTCACAATGCGGTAATCGCCACCTGGTCCGGTTCTAATGGGTGTGTAAATGAGGTCGGTGATGTAGCGTGACTCTCCAAGCTCACTGTCGCTTTCGCCGGTTTGTGTGTTGCTGAAGTCGCCGCCTTGGGAGGTGTTTTGGGTGAGCTGGGTATTATCGCCTTGCTGCGCTGATACCGTCATCGCCAGGAACCCGAGTACGATCGTCGCTGTCCATCTCATAAGGTTGGTCATTAGAAGTTGCCCCCTGGCACTCGGCTAAAAAGTCTTGGTTGTTTCGGTTTCACGGCGCCCACGCTCATCGTTTTTTCCAGAGGCGTCGTCTGCCGAGGTTTCAGTTGTAACGTCTGCCTCTAACTCTTTGAGGTACGGGTGCATGATCAAGCCGATTAGCACCGCCCAGAGAATGGTGAACAAAAAGGCGGACCAAAGTTTAAAGGAAACCCAGGTATCCATAGAATAGTTATAGGCGACAAAGAGGTTAACGGCCCCAACCATGAAGAAGTGCATTGTGGATACGAGGGTGACCTTATTCCAAGCATGCGCGGGCATGTGAATCTCGTTGGGTAGAAGTTCTTGAAAAAAGCACCGTTTACGAACCACGTGCCATCCGACGTAAACCAAGGCGAGCGCCCAGTTAAAAACAGTGGGTTTCCAAAGAATGAATAGGGGATCTCTTAAGGCAACGGTGGCGCCGCCAAAAAGTGTCACGGCTGCGGCAACACCCAATAAGCGTTTTTCGACGCTACCCCATACGACTTTGATAATGATCAACTGAAGCAGTGTCGCAATGATGAGCGCAAGGGTGGCCGAGTAAATACCATCGACGGTATGGGCGTACCCGCCGAGCGTCAGCGTCGTTCCCGACAGCTGGTATACACCAAAGAATATGACTAAAGGGAAGAATTCTAAGAGTTGCTTCATGTAGGCTCTGTTACTATGTGGCGCTGAGTTCTCAAACGGGTTTTGCTTCTGAGGTTAAGTCGTCAGTTTAAGTGCCCGCCACGAAGGTTAAAAGTTAAGTAATTGTGATTGTCGATTTCCACACACATTCTCTGGCATCTGATGGCGCATTGCTTCCTGCTGAATTGCTCGAACAAGCCAAGTCAGCCGGTGTTACGTGTTTCGCTATTACTGACCACGATACCTTATCGGGCTATCAATCGGTAAAAGATACGGGTATCGCGCAGGAAGTAGGGCTGATCTCGGGCGTCGAATTGTCGTGTCGTTGGGCAAGCACCACGATTCACGTTGTTGGACTTGCCTTCGATGACTCGTCTTTGGCCATTACATCGATGGTCAAGTCGCTGTCCGAGGCGCGTGTCGAGCGCGCAAAAACGATTGCACATCGGCTAGAAAAGGCGGGTTTTGCAGGGGCGTTGAAGGGCGCGCAGGAGACCGCAGGCGAGAGTCAGATTGGACGCCCCCATTTTGCACAGTGGATGGTCGAAATGGGACACGTTACGTCCCTGACTCAGGCATTCGATAAATACCTTGGCGCGGGCAAAATCGGCGACGTAAAAACGTTTTGGCCCTCCATGGCTGAAGTGGTTGGTGCGATCGCGAAAGCTGGGGGCGTGGCTGTCTTGGCACACCCTTTAAAATACAAGCTGACGGGTATGAAGCTTCGTGCGCTGTTGACCGATTTTAAGGCAGCAGGGGGCGAGAGTTTGGAGATCTTGAATGGTCGTCAGCCTGAAGCCGATATGAAACGTCTGAGCCAAATGGCAGATTCTTTAGGCTTTCTTGTATCCGCTGGATCTGATTTTCATCGGAGCTTCGAGTACGGACCGACCTTGGGCGTCGATACGGATAGGCTCGCAGAAGGAAACTACCTGTGGGAAGCGTTGTGTCAGCGTGCTCAGGAAGGCAATGCAGCAGAGATAAAGCCGCAGTAGGGATCCGCTATGAGTCAGTTTTTTACCGTTCACCCCGAAACACCTCAGACTCGTTTGATTAATCAAGCGGTCGATATTCTCTCGGAGGGTGGGGTCATCGCCTACCCTACGGATTCTGCTTATGCATTGGGTTGCCGGCTCGATAACAAAGCGGGCGCTGAGCGCATCCGTCAAATCCGCAAGCTAGCCGAGGACCACAATTTCACGCTGATGTGTCAGGATTTATCTGAGCTCTCTCGCTATGCTCGCGTTGATAATGCCGCTTACCGGTTGATAAAGCATGCAACCCCTGGCCCCTACACCTTCATTTTTGAGGCGAGTAAAGAGGTGCCTAGGCGCCTCATGAGTCCGAAACGTAAAACAATTGGTCTGCGGGTACCCGACAATACCATTGCGCAGTCGCTTCTCAGCCGGTTGGGTGAGCCTCTGATGTCGGTCACCTTATTACTGCCCGGTGATGACTATCCGCTTAGTGACCCGTACGATATACGCACGACGCTTGAACGAGACGTCGACCTTGTTATTGATGGTGGCTATTGTGGTTTGGAACCCACCACTGTGATTGACATGAGTGGTGAGGAAACTGAATTGCTTCGCCAGGGATTGGGTGCGTCGGACGCATTCGTATAGGCATAGGAAAAGATGTGAACGATACGACAGATACATCAGTTCCCGCTTCAGGTGACACCGGCAGCATCGCTTCTGGCGAAACGCAGCCGATCGCACCACCGGTGGCGAGTGCGTCCAATCCCGATCAAGAGGCGGGGCCGACGGCGTCCCTGCGAGCTTCAAACGCGGTTGAAAGACGAATGGGGCAGCCACAACAAGGAGAGATGCCCTTTGCAGTGGTATTAGGCGAGGCGCTTACCGAGCTTCCGAAGGACCTTTACATTCCACCGCGGGCACTCGAGGTTTTCTTGGAGGCCTTCGAGGGGCCGCTTGACCTGTTGCTCTATCTTATACGCAGACAAAATCTCGATATTTTGGATATCGACGTGGCGGTTATCACCGAGCAGTACATGAAGTATGTCGAGCTGATGGACGCTGTTCAGTTCGAGTTGGCCGCTGAATATTTGCTGATGGCAGCAATGCTGGCCGAAATAAAGTCACGAATGCTCTTGCCGCGGTCGACAGAGGCGGATGAAGAGGAAGAGGATCCGCGTGCCACGCTCGTGCGACGACTGCAGGAGTACGAGCGCTTCAAAAAGGCGGCAGAGGACATTGCCGAGCTGCCACGGGTGGAGCGAGATACCTGGATTGGTTCGGCAGAGCCCCCGCAGATGGAGCGAACCAAGCCGCTACCTCAAGTTAATTTACAGGACCTTGTGATTGCATTTTCAGAGGTCCTTAAACGTGCCGATTTATACGAAAGTCACCAAATTAAACGGGAGTCGCTGTCGACGCGCGAGCGAATGGCAGATGTTCTTCAAACGCTCCAAGCTGAGGAATTTTGCTCTTTTGAGTCGCTGTTTAAGGTCGAAGAGGGCCGGCTCGGCGTTGTGGTAACGTTTTTGGCTATTTTAGAGTTGATAAAAGAGTCTTTGGTGGACATTGTGCAGTCCGGCGAATTTGCCCCTATACACATCAAAGCGCGAAGCGAGTAACCATCACTATGGGCGATCATGATTTAGTCGAAATACTCGAGGGCGCCTTATTGGCAGCCGGAGAGCCGCTATCTAAGAGGCAGTTAGCACAGCTCTTTGACGAGCTGGAGCGTCCATCTACCGCTGATATATCGTCTGCGCTGGACACAATTGCTGGACGCTGTGAGGGACGAGGGTTTGAGTTGGCCGAGGTGGCAAGTGGCTTTCGCTTCCAGGTCCGACAGCACTTGTCGCCTTGGGTTAGCAAACTGTGGGTTGAGCGTCCTGTGCGCTACTCGCGAGCTCTGCTGGAGACGCTGTCACTGATTGCCTATCGTCAGCCCATCACACGGGGTGAAATTGAGGACATTCGGGGTGTGGCTGTCTCAAGTAATATCATGAAGAGCTTGCTTGAAAGAGACTGGGTCAAGGTGGTTGGGCATCGCGATGTTCCGGGTAAGCCCGCTATGTATGCGACCACGAGAGAATTTCTGGACTACTTCAACCTTAAAACGCTCGACCAGCTACCGCCCTTGGCTGACGTTAAGGATCTCGAGACGATGACAAGCGCATTGCCGCTCGAAGAGTTCCACGATGCGAGAGCCGACGAGACTGGTTCGGAGATAGCCGAGGACCTGGACTCAGAGGGCCAAGATTCAGAAAGCCAAGCTCTCGATAACCAAGCTCTCGATAACCAAGGTATCGCTGTTGAGCCATTACCCGGAGAAAGCATTGCAGGAGTTGAGTCTGAATGAGCGGTCCAGATAGCAATACCGAGACGCTCGTCGTCGACAATGGGTCGGAGAAGCCTGACGGTGAAAAGCTTCAGAAGGTCCTTGCGCGTATGGGATATGGCTCTCGCAGGAAGCTCGAGGAGAGCATTACTGCGGGCGAGGTGATGGTTAACGGCAAGAAAGCCAAGTTGGGTGATCGTGTCGTCGCAAGCGACAAAATTAAGTTTAAAGGTAGGCCCGTTTCTAATGACGAGGTGATCGACAATCGTATCTTGCTTTATCACAAGCCTGTCGGTGAGGTTTGCTCTCGAAAGGATCCCGAGGGGCGCGCGACCGTGTTTGATGGTCTTCCGCGATTAAAGAGCGGGCGGTGGGTTTCCGTTGGCCGACTCGATTTCAACACCTCAGGCCTGTTACTGCTCACTACTGATGGTGACTTAGCTAATGCGTTGATGCACCCCTCAAGTCGGGTGGAGCGCGAGTACTTATGTCGCGTAATGGGGCGCGTCGATAAGACAATGCTGGAGCGTCTCAAATCAGGTGTTGAGTTGGACGATGGCCCTGCGCGCTTCACCGACATACAGGAAGGCGGGGGTGACGACGACAGCATTAATCAGTTTTTCTATGTGGTGCTGGCTGAAGGTCGAAACAGAGAGGTAAGACGGCTTTGGGAATCTCAAGGTGCAACCGTGTCGCGTTTGAAACGGGTGCGCTATGGCGATGTATTTATCCCGTCCAAACTCAAGAAGGGTCAGTGGATGGAGTTGAAGCAGCGTGATGCCGACGTTGTGTACACCATGGCACAGATGGAGCCCAGACCGGTTCACAAGCCCTCAAAGAAGGCCGCTGAAAAGCGTGAGCGGCAGTCTCGAAAAAGCGGCAAGCACATCAATAAACGACACGACTAGTGAGCACCGCGAAAGGCCTGCTCGCGTGAGTCTTCAGCGATTATTAAGGGCTCAGTTTTTGGGTCGCTATCAGCCTACTCAGAGCATACCTGCAATCATTTGGGTTATTGGGCGCTGAGTGCTTCGCCGTTCAGGTGTTTGCTGCCATCGCTCATCAAGAATACCCACTCGCGGATGATGTCTTCAGGTGATGGATTTGTCGTAGGGGGTTCAGCGGGGTAGGCCGATCGTCGCATCGAAGTATTCACGGCGCCGGGGTTTAAGCTGTTGACACGAATGTTGCTTGTCGCACCGAGCTCATCTGCGAGCACTTGCATAAGTCCCTCGGTCGCAAACTTTGATACCGCATAGCTCCCCCAGTAGGCGCGGCCCTTTCGGCCCACACCCGAGCTCGTAAAAACCACGGACGCCGAGGGTGATTGGTCAAGAAGCGGCAGCAGTGTTTGCGTCAGCATGAAACCCGCATTGACGTTGACTTGCATGACATCATGCCAGCTCGTGGCGCGTGTCTGGGCGATGGGTTTTCGATCGCCGAGCAGGCTCGCGTTGTGGAGCAGTCCGTCAAGCTTTGGGATGGCCTCACCCAAAGAGCCAGCTAACGTGACGTAGTCATCATGGGTGGCTTTGGCCAAATCCATAGCGAGGATAGCGGGCTCTTTGCCACCTGCGACCACGATCTCGTCATAGAGTGTCTCCAAACGCGCTTCATTACGACTCAGCAACAAGACCTCAGCACCGCATCGAGCGAACGCTAGACTCGCTGCTCTGCCGATGCCCTCTGCGGCGCCTGTGACCAAAATCGTCTTGTCTGCGAGTTCATCCGGGCGTGCTGCCCAGGAGTTGGGTGCTACTGGCATGGTAGTTGGGTCCTTATCCACTTGCAGAGTGCCGCAGGCGTCTCAACGCACAGGTCAGCACCCCATTCTTCAGGGTGGTCATGGTCTTCGATGTAGCCGTACTTGACGGCCACTGTGTAGCAGCCAGCCGCATTGCCTGCCTGGATATCGCGAATGTGATCGCCCACGTACACCATCTGCTCAGGTGAGACTTGCAGTTGTTTGGCCGCAAGCAAAATGGCTTCGGGGTCGGGCTTCGCCTTCGCCACATCGCAGGGCGTCACGAGGCTTTGAGCGGGCGGGTCAAAAGGCATCGCATCCATGAGGGGCTCAGCAAAGCGTCTGAACTTATTGGTTACCACGCCCCATGCACCACCGCCTTTAATCACCTCGGCGACTGTGTCTACCAAACCTTCGTAGGGTGTTGCGCTGGTGCCAAGGATCTCCTCGTACCAGTCTAAATACTGCTGTCGATAGGGCTCCCAGCGAGGGTCGTCTTCCGTGATTCCTGTGGCTTCTGTCACGAGGCGACCTGAGCCGTGTGAAATCAGCTTGCGTGCATCGTCAAAGGGCGTCTCGCTATTACCCAGCTCGACAGACATGCGGTGATAAACTGCAATGAGTTCGCTAGCGGTGTCGATGAGCGTGCCATCAAGATCAAAAACAAAGGCACGAAAAGACATCGTACTCATGCAGGCTTGCTCGCCCTGATCATGTAATTGACTGACACATCGCCCTCTACCAATCGATAGTGCTTTGTGAGCGGATTGTAGGTAAGGCCAATCATGGCTTCGACCTGCAGTCCCGCCGCCCTTGCCCAGCGAGCCAGTTCAGAGGGTTTTATTAGCTTGTCATACTCATGGGTGCCTTTGGGCAACATATTGAGAACGTACTCTGCACCTACAATCGCAAACAACCAGGCTTTCGGATTACGGTTGATGGTGGAAAAGTAAAGATCGGCGCCGGGCCTTGCCATGTCGGCGCAAGCCTGTACCACCTTAGATGGGTCTGGCACGTGCTCTAGCATTTCGAGACAAGTCACGACGTCGTAGGCCTCGGGTCTCTCCTCGGCAAGTGTCTCGGCCGTCGTTTGTCGATATTCGACATCAAGCTCTGATTCAAGCAAATGAATTTTGGCGACTGATAAGGGGGCTTCCCCCATATCAATTCCCGTGACGGTTGCGCCGCGATGCGCCATCGCCTCGCTCAGCAATCCGCCACCGCAACCGACATCGATCAGCTTTTTACCCTTCACTTCGCTGTAGCGGTCTATCCACCCTGCGCGCAATGGATTGATGTCATGTAAAGGCTTGAACTCGCTATTTTCATCCCACCATCGTGAGGCAAGTGCTTCAAACTTCGCTATTTCGTCAGGGTCTACGTTGGTGTGTGTCATCGAGTACTCGGTTATGGCGTCGTTAATGTTGCGGGCTGTATACGGTGTAACTAGCCCGAGAGTTTAGCGCGCCAAGCCCGCGCTTTGTCATTTAAGGTGTCGTTGTCTAGGGTTTGCAGTTGTCTGTTTTTCAGGACATTTTTCCCTGCAATCCAGCTCCAAGTGACCTCGGTGCCTGAGTTGGCATAAACGATGTTTGAGTCCAGAGAGTGGCTGGGGGCCATGGACAAGCCGGTCGTATCGAGCGCGATGATGTCGGCTGATTTCCCCGCTTCTAGACTCCCAGTAATGGCATCCAGGCCCATGGCGCGAGCGCCATCAAGCGTTGCAGCCTTGATGCTGTCGATGGCGGAAAGCGCGGTTGGGTCGCCGCTCTCCAACTTCGCAAGTAGCGAGGCACTCTGCATTTCAGCAAGACCATTCAGTCTGTTATTGCTGGCAGCCCCGTCAGTACCCAGCGCCACATTGACGCCTGCCGCCCTGAGTTTGGTGACTGGGCAAGCGCCTGAGGCGAGCTTCATGTTGGACCTTGGGCAATGCACAACATGCGCCCCATGCTGCACCAGCGTATCAATGTCTTGATTGCCAAGATCTGTCATATGAACGCACTGGGTTCTCGGGCCCAAGAGTCCAATGCGTGCAAGTAGATCAATCGGTCTCTCGCCCGTTGCATCAACATGGGCCAACACCTCTGCTTGGGTCTCGTGAAGGTGGATTTGGACGGCAGCATCGAGTTCATTGGCGAGCATGGCGGTTGTACTGAGTAACGACTCGTCAACGGTGTAGGTGGAGTGGGGTCCCAAACCGACATCGACTAGCTCGTCGTTTCGGAAGTGATCGCGCAGACCCAGCCCCTTGTCGAGGTACTCACGCGCATCACTCGCCCATGAGGTTGGAACATTCATGATGGGAAATACAATTTGCGTGCGCATACCCGCGCTGCTGAGTGTCTGCGCGGCTACATCGGGAAAGAAGTACATGTCACTGGTGGTCGTAATGCCGCTCAGGATCATCTCGGCCGCTGCGATCTCTGTCCCGTCACGCACAAAATCGGGCGCTACCCATTTACCTTCTGTTGGCCAGATCTTGTCATTTAGCCAACGTGCAAGCGGCATGTCATCGGCATAGCCCCGCAGCAGGGTCATCGCCGCGTGGCCGTGTGCATTCACCAAGCCGGGCATCAGTGTGTGGCCCGGCAGGTCGATGTGTTCGACGTCTTCGATCTGCCGCGCGTCCTCGGTGAGTACAAGGCCTTCGATCAGGCCATTTCTGACAATAAGGCTCTTTCCCGTCACGATCTTTTCAGGACCTGCGATGGGAATAATTGCATCTGCGTGTAAAGCAAAGTTTGGCAATGTCATAGATCAAATGTTCCCAATTCAAGAGGGCCTTAGACGTAGCCTCAACCGTCTGAATTTGATAGTATTTACAGCTTATCAATTGCAGAGTTTAGGCGGCACGCCCGTCGACAAAAAAAGATCATCGGATGTCAGATCAGCAGCAAGACTTAGCGCAAGAAGTACACCCTATCAATATCGAGGACGAGCTCAAGCAATCCTACATGGATTATGCGATGAGCGTCATCGTCGGACGTGCATTGCCCGATGTTCGGGACGGGCTAAAGCCCGTGCACCGGCGCGTGCTCTTTGCCATGAACGAGCTCAATAACGACTGGAACAAAGCCTATAAGAAATCGGCGCGTGTCGTGGGTGACGTTATCGGTAAATACCACCCTCATGGTGACTCTGCGGTCTACGACACCATCGTGCGTATGGCGCAGACGTTTTCGTTGCGCTACCCACTGGTAGACGGGCAAGGCAATTTTGGGTCGATAGATGGCGATTCGGCGGCGGCGATGCGTTACACCGAAATTCGCATGACCAAGCTGGCGCACTCGCTACTGGCCGACCTCGAGAAGGAAACGGTTGATTTTGCGGAAAACTACGACGGGACTGAACATATCCCCGTGGTACTCCCCACGCGTGCCCCCAACCTGCTCATTAACGGGTCGGCAGGGATTGCTGTGGGAATGGCGACCAACATTCCACCGCATAACATGCGAGAAGTGGTTGCAGGGTGTCTGGCGCTCCTTGAGAACCCAGAACTCACCATTGATGACCTCATTCGTTACATTCCCGGCCCTGATTTTCCAACGGGCGCCATCATCACCGGGCGCGCCGGCATTATTCAGGCCTACCGAACGGGGCGGGGTCGAATTTACGTCAGAGCTAAAGCGGAAGTCATCACCGATGAGTCGAAAGGCAAAGACACAATTATCATCCATGAGATCCCTTATCAGTTAAACAAGGCGCGCTTATTGGAGCGTATTGCCGAGCTGGTAAAAGAGAAAAAGATCGAGGGAATTACCGAGCTTCGCGATGAGTCCGACAAGGACGGCTTGCGCGTTGTGATTGAGCTTCGTCGTGGCGAAGTCGGTGATGTTGTGCTCAATAACTTGTACGCGCAGACACAACTTCAGTCGGTGGTGGGCATCAATATGGTCGCCTTGGTTGACGGCCAGCCGAAGGTGCTTAACCTCAAAGAAATCATTGAGGCCTTTATACGCCACCGCCGAGAGGTCGTAACGCGCCGGACACTGTTCCTGTTGCGAAAAGCGCGCGAGCGGGGTCATGTCTTAGAAGGTTTGGCGGTTGCGCTGGCCAATATCGACGAGATTATTGAGCTTATTAAAACGTCCCCTACGGCGGCGGATGCACGTGAGCGCCTCGTGGCGGCTGCGTGGGCGCCCGGTGATGTCAGCGCGATGCTCGAGCGCGCGGGCGAGTCTGCTTGTCGCCCAGAGGACCTCGACGGCGACTTTGGTCTGATTGACGGCAAGTATCATCTTTCTCCGGCACAGGCCCAGGCAATCTTAGATTTGCGCCTCAACCGTCTTACCGGTCTTGAGCATGAGAAACTGCTGCAGGAATATGCCGATAAGGTCGCTGAGATCGCCGATTTACTTGAGATATTGGGCGATCCAGATCGACTGCGCTCGGTCATTCGCGAGGAGCTCGAGGAAATCGTTACGGACTTTGGTGATGAACGTCTCACGGAGATTACCGATTCAGCGCACGACTTAACGGTTGAAGACCTCATTACAGAGGAAGATCGGGTCGTCACGATTTCGCATTTGGGTTACGCCAAAACGCAGTCATTGACCGACTATCAAGCACAGCGACGCGGTGGTACCGGGCGAAGCGCGACGGCGGTGAAAGATGAGGACTTTGTTGAGCACTTATTGATCGCAAGCACGCACGCGACCGTCTTATGTTTCTCCAATCTGGGCAAAGTCTACTGGCTGAAGGTATTCCACATTCCGCTTGCGAGTCGCAACTCGCGAGGACGGCCAATGGTTAATTTGCTCGCCTTGGATGAAGACGAGCGTATTACATCCATCCTGCCGATCGATGGTTACAGTGAAGATCAGTTTGTCTTTATGGCTACGGCAAACGGTACGGTTAAAAAGACGGCTGCCACGCAGTTTGCACGTCAGCGCAGTGTCGGCTTGAGGGCCATTGAGCTCGATGAGGACGATGTGCTCATCGGTACGGCAATTACTGAGGGCAATAGCGACATTATGCTGTTCTCAAGTGAGGGCAAAGCGACGCGATTTAACGAGAGCCAAGTCCGTGCGATGGGAAGAACAGCTCGCGGGGTGCGAGGCATCAATCTGGCGAAAGGTCACAAGCTGATTTCGCTCATTGTTCCCCAAGAGGGGGGCCGCATACTGACGGTGACCGAGAACGGATACGGTAAGCGCACAGAAAACGCGGAATTCCCAGCGAAAGGGCGGGGCGGTAAGGGTGTCATCGCTATGTCGACGTCAGAGCGAAATGGATCGCTCGTCGGTGCCGTTCAGGTTTGGGATACCGACGAAATGATGTTGATCTCTAACCAGGGGACGGCGGTTCGAACGCGGGTCGATGAGGTCAGTTTGCTAGGTCGAAATACGCAGGGTGTGCGGGTCATTCGCACACGTGATGGAGAAGCGTTGGTTAGCGTAAGTCGTATCGTCGAAGATGATGATGCGGCAGAGCCTGCCCAGCCAGTAGTGGCTGAGGGCGCTGCGGACGACGATAACACCGAGTCCCAAGAGTGATGCGAGCACATAACTTCTGTGCGGGGCCGGCAGCGCTTCCCGCCGCGGTGTTGGAGCGTGCTCAGGCTGAACTCCTTAACTGGCAAGGTGCGGGCGCCTCCGTAATGGAGTTAAGCCACCGTAGTCCGGAGTTTGTGGGTATTGCTGAGCGCGCAGAGGCGTCACTCCGAAGGCTTCTGGGTATTGGCGATGATTACGCGGTGCTCTTTCAGCAAGGGGGGGCGTCGCAGCAATTTGCGTCAGTTCCATTGAATCTGAGCCGTGCTGACGACACCGTCGATCAAGTGGTAACCGGACAGTGGTCAAAAAAAGCCTTGGCGGAAGGGAAGCGATTGGCGAACGTAAATGTCGCGTCGAGCTCTGAGTCTTCAAACTTTACAACCATTGCGCCTCAGTCGGACTGGTCTACAACGCCGGATGCGGCTTACCTGCACTATTGTCCGAATGAAACAATTGGAGGTCTGGAGTTTGCCTTTGTACCCAAAAGCGACGTGCCGCTCATCGCTGACATGTCTTCGACGATTCTCTCTCGACCGATTGACGTTGATCAATTCGGCGTCATCTACGCCGGCGCGCAGAAGAATATTGGGCCTGCTGGGCTCTGTATCGTTATCGTGAGGCGGGATTTGCTGGGCCGCGCGCGCGAGAACATTCCGGCCATGCTCAATTGGAAAATAGCGGCAGAAAATGACTCGATGTACAACACACCGCCGACCTTCGGGATTTATCTCGCGGGATTGGTGTTTGAGTGGCTTGAGTCGTTGGGTGGTTTAGATGCCATGTATGCGATAAATAAGCGTAAGGCTCAGACGCTATACAAGGTCATCGACGACAGCGAGTTCTATGCAAATCCCGTGGATCCTCAATGTAGGTCATTGATGAACGTGCCGTTCACCTTGGCTGATGCAACATTAGACAAAGCGTTTCTTGAGCAGGCTGAAGAGGCTCAGTTGTTGAACCTCAAAGGTCATCGCTCCGTAGGTGGTATGAGAGCCAGTATTTACAATGCGGTTGAGCAAGCCTCCGTTGATGCTTTGTGCGAATTCATGCATCGTTTCGAAAAAGACAATGGATAGAGACCCTCGTCATGGCCTCTGATGATCAGTTAGCAGTAATCCGAGCGGATATCGATTCAATAGATCGGCAGCTCCTTGAGTTGATCAATGCGAGAGCTGCCTGCGCACGCCGTGTAGCTGAGATTAAGCTCGCTGCGAGCCAAGGTGGTGATGCGCTGTTCTACCGACCGGAGCGAGAGGCGCAGATTTTAAGAGCGATTCAGGAAAATAATCCCGGCCCGCTCCCCGCTGATCAGGCAGCGCGGATTCTTCGTGAAATCATGTCGAGCTGCTTAGCCCTTGAACGCCCCCTTACCGTGGGGTTTCTGGGCCCCGTAGGAACCTATTCGCAGGCGGCGGCGCTTAAACATTTTGGGCAGTCAGCCATTTTAGAGCCCCAATCGACCATTCGAGATGTGTTTAGACTGGTAGAGGATCGTGCTTGCGACATGGCGGTCGTCCCCGTTGAGAACTCGACTGAAGGCATGGTGGGCCAGACGCTCGATTGCTTCCTTGAGTCACCGTTGCAGATCATCGGTGAGGTGGAATTGCCCGTGGTTCATCATCTTCTCGCGGGATCCTCGCAATCGCTCGATGACATTACGGTGGTCTGTGGTCACGAACAGGCGTTAGGTCAGTGTCGCGACTGGCTCGACGCCAACTTGCCGGGTGTTCCTCGGGACGTGTGTCGCAGTAACGGGGAGGCGGCGCAACGTGCGAAAAACGAGCCAAATGTTGCGGCCATCGCGGGCGACCTCGCCGTTGAAAATTACGACCTTGCTAAACTGAGCGAGGCGATTCAAGACATTGCGCACAACACCACGCGCTTTTATGTCATTGGACGGGAAACCGTACCGGCCAGCGGCGCGGATAAAACCTCGATCTTAATCGCCAGTCGAAATCGACCGGGTGCTCTGCTTAATCTGTTGCGCCCGTTTGAAGAGCAGGGCATTAGTCTGACACGCATTGATTCCCGGCCGTCCAAAACGGAAAAGTGGACCTACATGTTCTTTATCGAGTTCGAGGGCCATCTCTCGGATGACCTGGTGAAGGGCGTTATGTCCGCGCTCGAGGAAAACTCGATCTTATTGAAACCCTTGGGCTCATACCCGAAAGCGCCCATCTGATGACTGCTTTTCATGCGCGCACCGTGGCGTTGGTTGGATTGGGGCTGATTTCTGGGTCGCTCGCCCGTGCACTTAAATCCAGTCAGTGGGACGGCAGGCTTATCGCCTGGGGCCCGAGGGAGCCGAGTCTTAAGCGCGGGCTTGAGCTGGGTGTCATCGACGATTACTCCTTGATGCTGAGCGATATCGTAGAGCAGGCGGATGTGATTGTTGTTGGTGCGCCACCCATTGCAACGGCTGAGGTCTTAAGCGAGCTAACAGCGCTTGTTGTCGACGCGACACGAAAACCGGTCATTACCGACCTTGCCAGCATTAAAGGCTATGTAGTGGACGCCCTGAGCGTTGATTATCCGGACTTTGTGCCTGGTCACCCCATTGCTGGGTCAGAGCACAGTGGTGTTGAAAATGCGGATGCTGCGCTCTTTAANGGACGCGAAATCATTCTCACGCCGTTACCAGNNACTAATCCTANGGCCATCGAGACAGTCAGTGCGATGTGGGCGTTAACCGGTGGCTATATTCGTCATATGTCGGTAACAGCGCACGACGCCATGCTGGCGGCGAGTTCTCACATGCCTCATTTAGTGTCTTATGCCCTAACAGGTGCACTCGAGCGCGATGAATCCGACCCCATGGTTCATGGGGGTGGCGCTCTCAGGGATATGACCCGGATTGCCGCATCTGACCCGCTTATGTGGACGGATATTGCGATCACGAATCGCGATGCTTTGCTCCACTCCATTGACCAGTTTGAGACAGAGATGCAATTGCTGAGAACAATGGTGGATGCACAAGATGCAGAGGCCCTACAGTCGTATTTTGCCAGGTGTCGAACGCACCGGCGCGAGCACGACAGTATTCTTAACCCTTTACTTCAAAGTACGACAGAGGAGACGTCATGAGGTTTTTGGTCGAGCCGGGTGGCTCGCTCACCGGCTCTGTCCGAGTGCCGGGCGATAAATCAATGTCACACCGCACCGTCATGTTGGGCGCCCTAGCCGAAGGGACCACGGTAGCGACTGGTTTTCTAGAAGGTCAAGACGCGCTCTGCACGGTCCAGGCATTTAGGGATATGGGCGTTACCATACGCGGTCCTGAGCAGGGAAAAATCGAAATTGACGGCGTGGGCATGCATGGGTTGAAGCCCCCCGTTGACGTGCTTGATATGGGAAATTCAGGTACCAGTATTCGTTTGCTCAGTGGGTTACTCGCGGCACAGTCGTTCGACTCAACCATGACGGGCGATGTGTCGCTACAAAAACGCCCCATGGGGCGGGTGACAACACCGCTGGCGGCCATGGGCGCCGTGATTGATAGCGACGAGGGTCGTCCTCCGCTGCACATAAAAGGGGGCAAATCGCTCAGAAGCATTCACTACGACATGCCGGTTGCCAGTGCACAGGTAAAGTCATGCGTTTTGTTGGCGGGACTGTTCGCCGAGGGTCGAACCTCCGTGACGGAGCCTGCGCCAACGCGCGATCACACTGAGCGGATGCTGCGTGGTTTTGGTTACGACGTAGAGTGTGAAAATGAAGTGATCAGCTTGCAAGGCGGTGGCGCCTTAAAAGCAGCGACACTTGATATCCCCGCGGACATTTCGTCAGCGGCCTTTTTCTTGGTGGCTGCCTCGATTGCCGAAGGCTCTGACCTCACCCTTGAGCACGTAGGCATGAACCCAACACGCTCGGGTGTTATCACTATCCTGACGCTGATGGGTGCAGATATCGAGGTATTGAATGAGCGCGAGGTCGGCGGTGAGCCTGTGGCTGATTTGCGCGTTCGGTCCGCTTCCTTGACGGGCATTGAAATACCGCAGGATCTGGTTCCTCTCGCAATCGATGAGTTTCCGATCCTCTTCATTGCGGCTGCGTGTGCGGCTGGAACGACGACATTGTCCGGTGCCGAGGAACTCCGTGTGAAAGAGAGCGATCGCATTGCATCTATGGCCGAGGGATTGACACGGCTGGGTGTTCAAAATGAGGTCAGGTCGGACGGTATCGTCATAACAGGTGGCCAGATGACGGGTGGCGAGGTGAATACCTTTCATGACCATCGGATCGCCATGTCATTTTCCATTGCGGCGTTGCGCGCAAACGGTCCCATTCAAGTCAACGATTGCGATCACGTCGCCACTTCCTTCCCTGGCTTTGCGGCGCTTGCACAGGGCGCGGGATTGCGTATTTCCGAGGTGTTTTAATCGTGAGCACCACCGTAATATGCGTTGACGGGCCTAGCGGCTCGGGCAAAGGCACCTTGTCACAGCGCTTAGCAGAAGCGCTTAATTTCCACCTTCTGGACAGTGGAGCGCTCTACCGCGTAGTGGGTTATGCCGCCACGGTTAATGCTATCGACTGGTCTGATGAGGACGGCGTGACACAGATTGCCCGCTCACTAGACGTATCGTTTCTCAGTTCAGCGACCGGTGTACGCGTCATCTATGCCGGTGCCGATGTGACCGACTCCGTGCGGAGTGTGAGAGGCGGTGAGGGGGCTTCCGCGGTTGCCGCCATCGCGTCGGTCNGAGATGCANTGTTATCGCGTCAGAGGGAGCTTGCNTGTCCNCCGGGGTTGGTGGCAGATGGTCGCGATATGGGTACGGTCGNTTTTCCCAANGCNCCNCTNAAGATTTTTCTTGAGGCGTCAGCAACTGCGCGGGCTCAAAGGCGACAAAGTCAGTTGCAGCAGCAAGGCGAGAATGTTAGTCTGCCGCGCCTTTTGGAGGCCATAGAGGCTCGTGACCTGCGGGATAGGACCCGCTCAGCGTCACCGCTCATGCCAGCAGAGGACGCGGTGATTGTCGATAGTACGGCAATGACAGCGGACGACGTTTTCGCGCATGTGATGTCTCTAGCAACTCAAAAAGGGCTAGTGCACTCAGACGGATAAAGGCCTTACCCCTCGACTCAGTGCGTTTTTAACCGACCCAACCGGGTAAGACGGTTGGTGCTGCGTTGTTTGCAGCGACACGACAGGTATATTCAATGAGCGAATCATTCGCCGAGTTATTCGAAGAAAGTTTAAAGACAGTAGACATGGAGCCCGGCTCAATCGTAACGGGCGTTGTTATCGACATCGATAACGAGTGGGTTACTGTCCACGCAGGTCTCAAATCTGAGGGTGTCATTCCTCGCGATCAATTCACCAACGCCGGCGGCGAGTGCACACTTAATATTGGTGATGAAGTTCAAGTAGCACTTGAGACCGTTGAAGACGGTTTTGGCGAGACGAAGCTGTCGCGTGAAAAAGCGAAGCGCGCTGAAGCGTGGAAGACCTTGGAAGCGGCACATGTTGCGCAAGAGGTCGTTATTGGTGTCATTAACGGAAAAGTCAAAGGCGGCTTCACAGTCGACGTGGACTCTATCCGTGCCTTCCTACCTGGCTCACTCATCGACGTACGTCCGATTCGTGAAACAGCGCATCTCGAAGGTAAAGAACTCGAATTCAAAGTGATCAAGCTCGATCAGAAGCGCAACAACGTTGTTGTCTCTCGTCGCGCGGTCATGGAAGCAGCCAACAGCGCCGAGCGCGATGAGTTGCTGGAAAACCTCCAAGAAGGTCAGAGCGTCAAGGGCGTGGTCAAGAATCTCACCGACTACGGTGCGTTCGTTGATCTGGGTGGTGTTGACGGCCTACTGCACATCACAGACATGGCGTGGAAGCGCATTAAGCATCCAAGTGAAGTGGTCGAAGTCGGCCAGGAAATGGATGTCAAAGTACTCAAGTTCGACCGTGAGCGAAACCGCGTATCACTTGGTCTTAAGCAATTGGGCGAAGATCCGTGGGTAGAGATCACTAACCGGTACCCAGAAGGCAGCCGTGTGAACGCACGCATTACCAACCTCACTGATTACGGCTGTTTTGCTGAGATCGAAGAGGGTGTTGAAGGTCTGGTTCACGTCTCTGAAATGGATTGGACTAATAAGAACGTTCACCCCTCCAAGATCGTCAATTTGGGCGATGAAGTTGAGGTGATGGTTCTTGATATTGACCAAGAGCGTCGTCGTATCTCACTCGGCATCAAGCAATGCCAGCAGAACCCGTGGGATGCGTTCGCCTCGCAGCATGCGACAGGCGATAAGATTTCAGGTTCGATCAAGTCGATCACTGATTTCGGTATCTTCATCGGTCTAGCGGGCAACATCGACGGCTTGGTTCACCTCAGTGATATCAGCTGGAACGAAACTGGCGAAGAAGCGGTCCGCAACTACAAGAAGGGTGACGAGATCGAAACTGTCATTTTGAGCATCGATCCCGAGCGTGAGCGTATTTCTCTGGGTATCAAGCAACTCGAGGAAGATTCATTCTCCATTTACTTGGGTGAGTCAGACAAGGGCAGCATCGTTACAGGTGAAGTTACCGAGGTGGATGCCAAGGGTGCGGTCGTTAAGCTTAACGAAGAGGTCGATGGTTACATCAAGGTAGCTGATCTTAGCCGTGATCGCGTTGAAGACGCGCGCTCGGTTTTGAGTGTCGGTGAAAAAGTTGAAGCTAAGATCGTCACGATTGATCGCAAGACGCGTGCTATTGGCTTGTCGATCAAAGCCAAGGATATGGACGACGAGAAAGAAGCTGTTCAGTCACTTAAGCAGCAGGACGGTGCTGCATCTCCAGGCACTATCGGTGACTTGATCAAGGCGCAGATGGACAACCAGTAAGTCGGGTCATTTGTTGCAACACCTTGAAAAAGCCGGCATTGCCGGCTTTTTTTTTGCAAGAACAGCGGCAAGGGTTCGGTCGACCTCGGGAGGTTTGAGGGTTTTAAGGTCACGATGGGGAGCGCGCCTGAATAGGCTCCTGAGCGCCCGAGTCTCCACCGCACATGCATTCATCGATGCCGGTCACAAAGTTAAAACAGCAGATGTCGAGTCTGTTTTGATAAAACCCTTACGCTGCAAGTCCCCGAAAATGCTCTCCAGCGACTCTGAAAGAGAGCAGGTAAGGGTTTTTGCCCTTGTGTGTGCCCGCTATGGTGTGGACAATAAGGCAAGGAGCGAGGAAAAATGACACGTAGCGAACTTATCGACTTAATGGCGTCACAGCAGAACCAGCTAACCACAAAAGACGTTGAGCTGGCCGTGAAGTTAATGATTGATCACATGGCTGACTCGCTTTCATCTGGAGAGCGTATTGAGATTCGTGGCTTCGGCAGTTTTTCTCTGCATTATCGCGAGCCGCGTAAAGGTCGTAATCCCAAGACGGGCGATACCGTCGACCTCGAGGGCAAGCATGTTCCTCATTTCAAACCGGGTAAAGAGCTGAGGGAGCGGGTGAATCGCTCGATCAAGGCGGTATTTTAATGCTCGGTTGGCTGCGTGCCGCTCTAGCTTTTAGTCTCCTCGCCGCATCCGTATTTATCGGCGCTGTCTTTGCGACGCAAAACACCTCAGTGGTGCCGCTTTCCCTTTTTGTGATCACGCTTCCTGAACAAACAATGGCGGTTTGGCTGCTCTTGTTTTTGATTGCGGGCCTCGCGACGGGGAGTCTTATCAGCAGTGGCATTGTTTTGCGTCAACGCACAGGTCTCGCGGCGCTACGACGCGAGAATACGCGCTTAAAGCAACGTATGGAGCGCGCGCCGAGCAATGGCTGAGCCGAGTACACTCCTTCTTGCCTTGCTGTTTCTTGCGGTGGCGGCTGGCTGGGTGCTTGGGCGCGGTGCATCCGGGCGTGATGACGAAGTGGATCAAACGCCTCCTTCGCAATATTACTTAGGTTTGAACTTCCTGCTCGATGGTGAGCAAGAGTCGGCGTTGAAAGCCTTCAGTGAAGCATTAGCTGTTAATGCTGAGACCTTCGAGACGCACATCACATTCGGCAGTTTGCTGAGAAAACGGGGGGAGGTGGATAACGCGATAAAGATTCACCAGTCACTGTTGTCTCGAACGAAGCTTCCTGACGCGCAGAAGAATCAGGCACACCTTGAGTTAGCGAAAGATTTTATTGCAGCGGGTTTATTGGATCGCGCAGAGCAACTATTAAAGGATCTAATCGACTTGTCAGAAGAGCACGAAGCCGATGCCAAAGTGCTGCTTCTTGACGTATTTGAAGCGAGCCGAGACTGGGCGCAAGCACGTCGTTTGGGGGAGTCACAACTTAAAACGGCGCTGGCAGCGACGGTGTCGCCAACGTCAAAAGCGAAGGCGGATAAGATAAAAGCACGTCTTGCAAATTACTGTTGTGAGGCCGCAGAAGACTTAGAAGCCAAAAAGTCTTGGGCCTTGGCGCGTGAGGAAGCCGCCGAGGGGTTGCGGTGGGATGATACGAGCATCTGGCCACACTTAATTATGGCGCGGATCGATGTCGAGGAGGGCGCACTAAAGCAAGCGTTTGATCGGCTACTCTCTGCGGCGACTGTGGCACCATCGCGCATTCCTGAGTTCATCGATGTGTTTCGCACGGTTTGTGATGCCCTCGGTTACAGAAGTCGATTGATTCCACTTGTTTCGGGGTTTCTTGGGGACCGTGATGATCCCCAGCTTAGAGCGCTACTTTCTGAGGAATATCTCGCAGAAGGCAGGGACGCTGAAGCACTTGAGATCATCGTTGAGGGCCTCGACCAAAAACCGACGTCAGCTCTCCTAGAAAAAGCGCTTGATCTCATGAGTGAACAAGTCAGCCGTCCAGAGGTTATTGAGGCCGCGCGTAAATTGTCAGCGAAGCAGTCAACTTATCTCTGTGGGGTCTGCGGATTTCATGGACCGAGTTTTTACTGGCAATGTCCTGGGTGCAAAAATTGGGATACGCTTTACCGTCCCGCCCGTTAACTTTGTTTTAAGAGAATGTTATGCGAAGCCCTCTGATTGTCGCGCTCGACTTCCCGACACTTGACCAAGCTGTTGCCTGCGCCCAGCTGCTGGACCCAAAAGTTGTTCGTGTGAAGGTGGGTAAACAATTGTTTACGAGCGAGGGCCCAGCTGTCCTTTCTGCACTTCATAATTTGGGGTTCGACGTGTTCTTGGATCTCAAATTTCACGATATTCCCAACACCGTTGCAGGCGCGGTTAGCGCAGCTGCAGATTTGGGCGTCTGGATGGTTAATGTTCATGCCTCGGGCGGGCGACGGATGATGGAAGCCGCTGCGAATAGTGTGGCGCAGAGGGGAAACAAAACACAGCTCATTGCCGTCACGGTCCTGACGAGTATGGACGATGCGGACCTGGCTGACCTGGGGATTACAGAGACGCCTGCGGAGCAGGTGTTGAGGTTGGCCACACTTGCGCAAACTAGTGGTATGGACGGTGTTGTTTGTTCCGCGCAGGAAGCGACATTGCTTAGTCGGCAGTTTGGGCGTGATTTTTCGCTGGTGACACCCGGCATTCGCCTGCCCGAGGACGAGGCGAGTGATCAGCGCCGCGTGGTTATGCCGTGGGACGCCATCGATGGCGGTGCCACCCATCTGGTCATGGGGCGCTCGATTACTGGAGCATCCTCTCCTGCGGACGTTGTTGATCAAATCATCGCACGGCTCGCGTAATCTCAACCCGCCTAATTTCATCAATATGAGGTAGCGATCTCCTCGGAGCGGCCGCAGCACACCTATTCTCAATCAGACTCATTCCAGTCTTTATTTACGAGGATAGAAACGATGGTTAGTAACACTGTTTGCAGTAATTCGAGATCAAGCTTCACGGCGTCTCNCGGGCCACTTGCACGCCATGTGTTCGGTATTTTTCTGACGGCGGTACTCACATTTTTTNTTGTCGATTCGGTCGGNGCGGCNGAGACCGTCAACATCAATACCGCAGACATCAGTACGTTAGCGGCGGAACTTGTAGGTGTGGGGCCACAGCTCGCGCGCCGAATCGTTGAGTTTCGTGAGCGCTATGGTGATTTTGAAACCGTTGAAGCACTCAAAGATGTTCAGGGTATTGGCGAGGCGTTACTTGCGAGAAACGCAGATAAAATCGCCCTGCAGTAGTCGCTATCGATTTGAGGACCACGACATTTATTAAGACAATCTGGTAGCATGCGCCCCGCGAAAAAGGGGCGTTTTTACATGGATTACGATGTTTTTAATGGCGATGCGGACGGTATTTGCGCACTAATCCAGTTGCGCCGCGCTGATCCGAGGCCGAACGCTGAGCTTGTTACCGGTGTTAAACGCGACATCCAATTACTCGAGCGTGTTCCCGGCGTGGCCGGCGGGCAGGTCACTGCACTAGACATCTCTTTCGATAAAAATAGGGATCATGTGAGTCGATTGCTCGACGCGGATGCCAAGGTCTTTTTTTGCGATCACCATTTTGCGGGTGACATTCCGCAACACCCTTTATTAGACGTCTTGATTAGTCCCGCTCCCGAGGTTTGCACCAGTGCACTCATCAGCGGACGTTTACGTGGGCGTTTTGCCGAGTGGGCTTGTGTTGGTGCGTTTGGGGACAATCTCGATTCAACGGCTGACAAGCTCATTGAAAATCTCGATATCACTGTCGATCGCGATGCACTGCGGCAACTGGGTGTGTGCGTAAATTACAATGCGTACGGTGCAAGTCTCTCTGATCTTCATTTCGCACCTGCTGAGCTTTACCAACGCATGGCGCAGTTTGACACTCCGTCAGCGTTGATCGAGGAGGACGGCGCCCTATTCGAGACATTGACCGAGGCTTATACGCAAGATATGCATGCGGCGAACACGGCGCCTCGTGCAGTGGAAGATGATGACATTGCCGTGGTTTCACTACCTGACGCGGCTTGGGCACGAAGGGTCAGCGGTGTGTACGGCAACGACCTTGCTAATCAGTCTCCAGACAGGGCCCATGCCGTGCTTACTGACATAGAAGGTGGCTACTTAGTCAGCGTGAGAGCCCCGCTCAACAATCGTTCAGGTGCCGACGCGGTATGCCGGCAATTTGAGACGGGCGGTGGTCGTGCAGCTGCTGCGGGGATTAATAAGTTACCGCACGCTGAGCTTGGTAGATTTATAGATGCGCTTCGCGCGCAGTGGAGCTAGTTCACCAGCGCGTAATCTCGTTTTCTAAGCGACGTAGCAGTTCAAGCGCTGCATCTTTTGACCCGACTTCTTGCTTGCTCGGTTTATGTTTTAAGCGATAGCCGTCGAATAAGCTAAGTAGGTTGTCGACGACACGCGTGTCGAAGGGTTTATTGCGCAGCACCAGCGTTCGTGCGGAGTGCTCTAAGGTGCCATAAAACACGTCGCGCATTTGCCATACAGGTGTTGCCGCCTCCAGTTCGCCCGATGTGATTCCTCGTTGCATGATGAGGTCAAACACCCGAACGTATTCCCGGATCTGAGGTAACTGCCGTCCCGGTTCACCATGGCGCTGACGCGCGCGCGAGGTGATTTCAACAATCTTAAAATCGTCAATCAGTGAGCTTAAGTGGTAATTCGCCAGTTCGGTTAGTTGCTGACTTAAGGACGCATCAGTTGTTATTGCGGCTTTGGCACCTTTTGTAAGCTCACGCCAAAACCGGTCTACAACAGCTTCTAAAAGTTCATGCTTATTCTTGTAGTAGAGGTAGACCGTTCCCTCCGCGACATCGGCCCGTCGCGCAATTTCAGCCATGCGAGCACCGTCGACGCCGGACTCACCAAAGAGTGAGGTGGCGGCTGCAAGGATAGCCTCCTCGCGCGCTTCAAGTCTCTGTCGTTGGGTATCGCCCAAAGTACCGCCTTTTTCAGTTTGTATCGCAGGCAGATGACGGTCTAAGTGCAGTCACCTCATATTGCTTGCTGTAATTTTTAATAACACCTATAGTCAATGAGTATGCCTCATTATTAATGAGGCGCAATCATTTTTGCGGGAGGCTTCGGCTAAAGTGGCAAATAAAACAATCAAAATTGGCGGGGCGACAGGGTTTTGGGGTGAGACGGATATGGCCATGGCGCAATTTTTGCGCGAGGGTAATCTTGACTACATCGTCTTTGACTACCTCGCCGAAATTACGATGTCCATCATGGCGAGAGCTCGGGCCTCAGATCCAACGCTGGGTTATGCGTCCGATTTTGTATCGGCCATCGTGAAGCCGAATCTCGAGCGTATTGCGGACGCTGGCATCAAGTTGATTAGTAATGCTGGGGGAGTGAATCCGGAGGCCTGTGGTGAGGCACTTCGCAAGGTTATCAGTGATGCAGGATTGGACCTGAAGGTTGTTGTCGTGACCGGTGATGACTTGATAGCTGATCTGGACCGATTGGCGGCGAGTAACGCTTCCGAGATGTTTACGGGCGAGACATTTCCACCAAGAGAGAAAATTGCGAGCGCGAATGCCTACATTGGCGCCTTTCCTATTGCTGCGGCCCTAAATGCAGGGGCTGATATTGTTGTCACGGGTCGGTGTGTGGACAGCGCCGTGACACTCGGTGCGTGTATTCACGAGTTTGGTTGGTCAGCCGACGAGCTCGACAAGTTGGCTGCTGGCTCTGCAGTGGGACACCTAATCGAATGTGGCCCTCAGGCGACTGGCGGTAACTTCACGGACTGGGAGCAAGTTGCTGGATCACTGCATGAGGTGGGCTACCCCATCGCTGAGGTCTATGAAGATGGCCGCTGCGATATTTATAAGCCCGAAAAAACAGGTGGGATTGTTAATCGCGGCAGTGTGGCTGAGCAGTTGCTCTACGAAATTGGCGACCCTGCGGCGTATATATTGCCGGATGTAATTTGCGACTTTACACAAATTCAGCTTGAGCAAGTTGGGCCCGACCGCGTGCAAATGACAGGCGCAAGGGGTCGGGGTGTTCCATCGACGTACAAGACAAGCATGACCTGGGCAGATGGCTTCAGAGCGGGTTCCACATTTTGGTACGTGGGTCGGCGCGCCGCGGACAAAGCCCGTATTTTTGCCGATGAGGCCGTGGCGCGTGCGCGCAGAAAGCTGACGGCAATGGGCGCCGACGATTTTGACGAGATCGCTATTGATATCGTTGGTGAGGAGCATTTTTGGGGTGCACATTCAGCGGTATCTGACACCCGCGAGGTTGCGTTAAAAGTCGCCTGTAAGCATCAGGATGCCCGTGCCGTGGGTCTCTTCTTGCGAGAGATGACGGGCTGCGCACTGGGTGCTCCTGCCGGGATGGCCTTTTTTGCGGGTGCCCGGGCAAAGCCCTCTCCCGTTATTCGCTTGTTCTCATTGCTGGTCGATAAGTCATCACTCGCTCTCAAACTTGTCAGTGACGATGGCGAGTCCGACTTTATGCCGCCCGCGACGCGAACAGATGTTCTCGCCGCCAATGTGGATCCCATTCCACAGCCAACGAGCACTACTGACTTGATTGACGTGCCCTTAGAAACACTGGCGTGGGGTCGGTCTGGTGACAAGGGAGATAAAGCCAATATCGGAATCATTGCGAGAAAGGCGGAGTACTTACCTTGGATTGCTCAAGCGCTTACCGCCGACTATGTGCGTGACCGCTTTGCTCATTTCATGACAGAACCTGCTATCGATCGTTTCTACATGCCCGGGCTGCCGGCATTGAACTTTCTACTCCACAACGCGCTTGGTGGAGGCGGTATTGCCAGTTTGAGAAACGATCCTCAGGCAAAGGCCTACGCGCAAGTTCTACTGGATACTCCCATCTCTATTCCTCACCATTTGCTGGAGGCCTGATATGACAACGTTGACCTCAACTGTTCAGCCATCGAGCGACAGTTTCAAAGAAAACAGAGCGAGCATGTTTGAGCTCATTGAACACTGGCGTGGACTCGAACAACGCACGATTGACGCTTCAAATAAGCGACTGAAAACCTTTAAGTCTCGGGGTCAGCTCTCACCGCGTGAGCGACTCGAGCGACTGCTTGATCCGGGCATGCCCTTTTTACAGATGCACTCTATGGCCAACTACTGTGTTGAGAATCCGGATCGCGAGACGAGTGTGCCTGGGGCCTCCGTTATCGTGGGGGTCGGATTTGTCGAGGGCGTGCGTTGCATGATCTGGGTTGACGACTCGGGGATTTCAGCCGGTGCAGCGACGGAATCTACAGGGTTTGTATCGACCTCCATCCTCGAGATGTGTATGCGACAAAAGTTGCCGGTAATCCATTTGGTCGAGTCCGCCGGTGCAAACCTTCTGAAGTACAAAGTCGAATTGTGGTCTCGGTTTGGCAACGTGTTTAGGGATCTGGCAAGACTGTCAGCTGCGGGCATTCCCACCATGGTGGTTTTACACGGCGGCTCCACAGCGGGAGGAGCCTACATGCCTGGCATGTCTGACTACGTTATTGGCGTTAAGGAAAACGGTATGGCCGCCCTTGGTGGTGCCGCTCTCGTTAAAGCCGCGACGGGTGAAGAAGCTAACGACCGCGAGCTAGGCGGCAGCGAAATGCACGCGAGTGTCTCCGGTGTGGTGGAGTACCTGGTGGAGGACGATGCCCACGGGATTCTCAAGGCGCGCGAGGTGATGAAAAGCATCGATTGGAATAAGCGGGTAACGACTGTCGTGCGACGACCTTATGAGCCACCCAGGTATCCAGCTGAAGAGCTTGCAGGTGCGATTCCCGTTGATCCCAAAGTGCCTTACGACTTCCGGGAAGTGCTGACTAGGATCGTCGATGACTCTTGCGTGGAGGAGTTTAAGTCACGCTATGGCGTCTCCACGGTATGTGGTTATGCCTCCATCACCGGCATTAGCTTTGGCTTTATTGGTAACAACGGACCGATTGATCCCAATGGAGCGACGAAGGCTGCACAGTTCATACAGCTTTGCGACGCGGCTGACATGCCCATTTTGTTCTTCAATAACACCACCGGCTACATGGTGGGCACCGAGTACGAGCAGGCCGGAATGATTAAGCACGGTGCAAAGATGATTCAAGCCGTCTCGAATGCGCGGGTGCCCAAAATCTCACTCTATATCGGCGCAAGCTTCGGCGCCGGAAATTACGGAATGTGTGGCTGGTCGTACCAGCCCGATTTCTTATTCGCGTGGCCAAATGCTCGCACCGGTGTCATGGCGGGACAAAGCGCCGCCGATACGATGTCTGAGGTGGCTCGAGTGGGTGCCGCGAGGAAAGGGCAAGAGATTCCAGAGGGGGTGCTGGAGCAGCAAGCAGCCACCATTCGTGCGCACTTTGACGCACAGGAGGATGCCTTCTTTACCTCCGGCCGCGTACTTGATCACGGCATTATTGATCCGAGAGATACGCGAAAGGTCTTGGCATTTTGTTTGGAGACAGTGCTTGAGAGTCGTTTGAGAGAAACAAGAGCCAACGCCTTTGGCGTTGCGAGGATGTGATCATGGCGACACTACCTGAGACAAAAACTCTCGCGCTTGAACTCGATCAGGGATGGCTCACCGTTTGGTTTAACCAACCTGAGCGACGCAATCCGCTAACGGATGAGGCCGTGGAGGACCTGGCGACCGTCATCACGGCGATTGCTCCGCAACGTGATATTCGCGGTATGACCATTCGCGGCAAAGGTGGCTTTTTCTGCGCGGGCGGCGATCTCAAGGGCTTTAAGGCCCTGGCATCCGGCGAGAGCGACGCCTCGATGACCATGAGTCGTCGCATTGGTGATGTGCTTGCCGATCTTAATGCGCTACCACAGGTGACCGTGGCGGTCATCGAGGGTGCAGCTATGGCAGGCGGCTTGGGTGTCGCTTGTTGTTGCGATGTCACGATCGGTATGAAGGATGCAAAATTTGGATTCTCTGANACCCGCATCGGCATAACACCTGCCCAAATCGCGCGATATGTTTTACAAAAGTGTGGCTACTCGACAGGTCGTCGTCTCATGGTGACGGCCGCGCGCTTCAAAGGGGAAGAGGCGNGCAGATTGGGTGTCCTCGATTTCGTGGCTGAAACTGCCGAGGATCTGGCNTCAACNGAAAAACGTGTGAAGCAAGACGTACTCGAATGCGCTCCCGGNGCNGTGGCTGCCTGTAAAGCNTTAATTATTGGTATGCCCGGTACGCCGGATACGGAGAANGTCGAGTTNGCCGCACAAAATTTCAGCGGATGCTTGCAGGGTGATGAGGGTAAAGAGGGCGTTGCCTCCTTTCTCGAGAAACGAAAGCCCAATTGGCACACGGAGATTTAAAGATGAAAGCATTAACGACATTACTCGTTGCCAACCGCGGTGAAATCGCCGTANGAGTTATGCGCACCGCCAAAGCGATGGGTATGAAAACCGTAGCTGTTTATTCAGANGCTGATGCAAACGCNCAGCATGTNCGCGAGGCTGATCAGTCTGTCTGCATTGGTCCCGCTCCGGTTNCCGANTCNTACNTGCAAGTCGATGCGATACTCGATGCGGCTGNACAAACGGGGGCNGANTGTATNCATCCTGGCTATGGTTTCCTGTCNGAGAACCAAGCGTTTGCATCAGAGTGTGAGGCACGCGGTATCGANTTTATTGGCCCNCCAAATGCNGCTATTGAGGTGATGGGCGATAAAGCGCGAGCAAAACGCGCGATGATCGNNGCCGGTGTCCCNTGTGTGCCCGGTTACCAAGGNGATGATCAATCGGTTGAAACGCTGGTGGCTGAGGCGACGCAGATGGGTATGCCGGTAATGGTGAAAGCGGCAGCCGGTGGTGGCGGTCGTGGTATGCGACTCGTCAATGACGCCTCTGAACTTGAATCAGCGATTGATCTCGCCCAGTCAGAAGCTCAGAACGCGTTTGGCTCGAGCGAGCTGATTATTGAAAAAGCGGTCATTCGACCACGGCACGTTGAGATTCAGGTTTTTGCTGATAAGGCCGGTAACACCGTTTATCTCGGCGAGCGCGATTGCTCCATTCAGCGGCGGCACCAGAAAGTGGTGGAAGAGGCGCCTTGTCCTGTTATGACGCCAGAACTCAGAGAGGCCATGGGGCAAGCCGCGGTGGATGCGGCCAAGGCGGTTGACTATGTGGGTGCCGGCACAGTGGAGTTCTTACTCGACGAGGCCGGTGAGTTTTATTTTCTCGAGATGAATACGCGCCTTCAGGTCGAGCATCCGGTGACCGAGATGGTGACTGGCTATGATCTCGTCGAGTGGCAGATTCGTGTTGCACGAGGTGAAGCGTTACCCGCCGAGCAAGACGACATTGAGCTTTTTGGTCACGCCATAGAGGTTAGGCTCTATGCTGAGGACCCTGCAGCGGGTTTCCTGCCAAGCACGGGCGACATCAAGCTCTTTACGCAGCCACAGGGCGAGGGTGTTCGTGTGGATGCAGGCGTGGAAACGGGTGACGAGGTAACNCCGTTTTACGACGCGATGGTCGCCAAAATCATCACCTANGGCGAAACACGTGAAGACGCTCGNATGAAAATGCGCTCNGCCCTTCAAAAAACGGCACTTTTTGGCCCNGAGAATAATCGTGATTTCCTGATCGATGTCATGGATAAAGATGAATTTATTCGAGGCGATGCGACCACCGCATTTATTGGNGATAACTACGGCGAAGCGTTCTCTCCGAGGGCGATCGACTCCTCAGACCTGGCGGTNGCTGCNGCANCNCANCATGTTGTNGCNATGGAGACGCATCACNGCCAGGCAGCCTCAGTAAACGANGAGCTGCTTGACTGGGTTTCGATGGGGCGCGTNACCGACACAANGTGTTANGAAGCCAATGGTGTGCCTNAGGANGTGACATTGATTNCTTTAANTATCGGTGAGTACGAAGTGTCAGTGGGTGANGAGACACATCACGTCACNGTAAGCGAGATGGGTGAGAACGACTTGTNTGCTGAGGTGGATGGACTGATGCAGCGCTATCACTACGTTAGCGAAGCTCCNGCTTCGCTATANCTCGCTTCGAGTGACCGCTCAGNATTATTGGCCGACAGCACGCGCATTCCNCCAGAAGCAGAGGATGCNGCTGGNGGGGGAACCATCGCGGCACCTATGCACGGTCAGCTGCTTTCTATCGATGTTGAGACGGGTGCANGTGTTAGTAAAGGCCAGCGAATAGCTGTACTCGAGGCNATGAAAATGCAGCACGAGTTGACCGCGCCCGGTGACGGTACGGTTGTCGATATTGCGGCTGTGGCGGGTAAGCAGATNGGTGCGGGNGACNTGATTATGGTGNTGGAACTAGNGGGNNTGGAGAGCGAAGAATGAGCGNGTCTCTNACCACAACATTTGATATCGAGTTTCCACTCTTTGCCTTCAGTCACTGTCGCGATGTGGTGGCAGCCGTCTCGCGAAATGGTGGNTTCGGTGTANTGGGCGCNGTCGAGCTAACNCCGGAGGAGCTCAGGGTGGAGCTTGATTGGATAGTCGCTNACACNAACGGNCGTCCCTTTGGGNTGGACCTAATCGTTCCGAATAAAGTTGAGGGACGGGGNGAGCAGATCTCGGATGAGGCGATGATTGCACGCATCCCCGACGAGCANCGGGAATTTGCCGCTGCGGTNCTNGATGCTCAAGGTATTGANNCCGGTGANCTTGANGAACGACGCAAGGGCCAGCTGACTTTTCACCACAATGTAAGTGGNGATAAAACGGANGCCATGTTGGCAGTGGCGGCTGAGTACCCCATCGCATTACTTGTGANCGCATTGGGGGTTCCACCNCCTGAGATGTTCGATTTCGCACGACGCCATAACATCAAGGTTGGGGCNTTNGTTGGNACCGTAAATCACGCTTTAAATCAGGCTCGCGCAGGCGTAGATGTACTCATTGCNGCGGGCGGTGAAGCGGGTGGGCACTGTGGCGCGGTAAGCACGATGGTGTTGATACCCGAGGTCTGCCGTGCGTTGCACCAGCACAATTTAGAGGTTCCTGTGCTTGCAGCGGGCGGCATTGCAACGGGTGAGCAGATGGCGGCGGCTATGGCGATGGGCGCAGAGGGAGCATGGTGCGGCAGTGTTTGGTTGACCACAGTCGAAGCTGAGACAACGCCGACGGTGAAAGCGAAGATGCTGCAAGCGTCTGCGAGCGATACGGTGCGCGCGAAATCCCGAACGGGCAAGCCGTCGCGACAGTTGCGTTCCGCCTGGACCGACGCTTGGGAGAGGGTTGATGCACCTGCACCTCTCCCCATGCCCTTACAAGGGTTGGTGTCTGAGCCAGCCCTTAAAAAGGTCGATGCGGCTGCCGCAGCAGGTCACCGAGGTGCAGAGGCTTTGGCAACCTACTGGGTTGGGCAAGCGGTGGGCCTGATGAATGAGGAGCGCTCCGTTGCTGATGTCATGATGGAGTTTAAAAACGAGTATTTAGAGGCCTTTCAGCGTGTTGAGAGGTTCTTAGTCGGAGTAAGTGAGTAATGCAGCAGGCAAACGATTTTCGTGAGGAAAGCCTCACGCTCAAGGCTTTAATCGAGGACCTCGATGATGGGGCCTTTGAGGCGGTGACACAGTTCAAGGGCTGGACCATTAACGATGTTTTCCGGCACCTCCACTTTTGGAACAAAGCCGTGATGGTGGCGAGTCAGGGCGAAGAGGCCTTCGGTGAATTCTTTCAAGGCGTTGGTGCCCACATGACCAAGGGCGGTTCTCTGCCGGAGTACGAAAAGCTATATCTCGAGGGGTTGAGTGGTGGGGCTTTGCGTTCAGCGTGGTCTGACTTGGTCGATGAGACGGCGAATGCGTATGCCGCCATGGATCCAAGTGCTCGTGTGCCTTGGGCGGGTCCAAGTATGAGTGCACGTTCGTCTATCTCTGCTCGGCAGATGGAGACTTGGGCGCACGGGCAAGAGGTCTTTGATGCGCTCGGCGCTGACCGTTGTGAGCACGATAGGATCCGAAATATTGTGGTCTTGGGTATTAATACTTTCGGCTGGACCTTCAAGGTACGTAATGAGGCGCCGCCTGAGCCTATGCCATACGTAGAATTGATCGCTCCCAGTGGTGAGCTTTGGACCTACGGCGACCTGCAAGAGGACAACTTCGTGCGTGGTGCCGCGGTCGATTTTGCTCGAGTTGTCACCCAGACACGTAATGTGGCCGATACGGCGTTGACGGTGATGGGCGACCCCGCAGAAACATGGATGTCAAAGGCACAGTGTTTTGCAGGCGCTGCAAATCCCCCCCCGGCTAAGGGCTCGCGCTTCAAAGTCGCGTAACCAGCATTGAAAACGATTGTTATTCAGTCCGCCCCCCCAACGCGACCCGATTGGGTCGAAGGCTGCATGACGGGTGTCAAGCAGTGGGCTGAAAATAATGACTTTGAGTACAACTGCTTGGCCGATGAGGTCTTTGACGTTTTGCCCATCTGGTACAGACAGAAGCTGGAGGGTAGAGGGCCTATCCTCGCCGACCTAGCCCGCTTGATCCATGCAAGAGCCGCGTTACAGGACGGTTATGAAGCGGTGGTTTGGTGCGATTCAGATACGCTCGTCATTGAGCCTGATTGGCAGCCCACCACGCCTTCCCACAGCATCTTTGGCCAGGAGCTCTGGCTACAGCGGGATAAAGCAGGGCGCTTAGAAATACGTAAGCAACCGCACAATGCCTATTTCATGTTTACGGCGAGCTCCCCTGTGCTCGACTTTTTGATACACACAGTCGAGTCGATTATCCACCGCGCAGATCCAGCGCACATAGCGCCCCAAATGGTCGGGCCAAAGCTGTTAAAAGCCCTCAATACGTTTGCCGATTTTGATCTGGAGCCGGGTGCAGGTGCGATGAGCCCATTACTCAGTGAGTCCTTGCTGAACGATCAGAGCGATATTACTTCCTACTTTAAGGCGGCTCAGCAGACCGCACCGAAACTCATAAATCTTTGTGCGAGTTTAGTGGGGGCCGATTCCTTGGATATCGATAAACTCAAGCTAAGCGTCAGACGCGCCTTGTGGTAACGAGAAATGATCGATTCAAGACACCACTTTTTTATTTGGGTGCGGATCGCTTGATACTTCAGGCGGCTGAGTGAATCGAATACCAAGCGCTGGCAATAAGCTAATATGAAGACGCCGGTGAGGAAGTTGACGTAGAGATCAGTGGTGCTGACCGTGCCACACAATAATAGAGAGCCATTATGTCCACAGTTGAAGAGAGGTCGCTGATAAAGCTAAACGTCGAGGCCGATGTTGCAACGATCGTCTTGAATCGTCCCGATGTAAGAAACGCGCTAAATCGGCAGCTAATGATCGATTTGATCGACGTCGCTCAGTCCGTATCCGACCGAGAGGATATACGTGCGGTTCTGCTTACTTCAGAGGGCCAAGATTTTTCGGTCGGTGCCGACTTAAAAGAAGTCGCTGGTATGGACCCTTCAGGTTCTCTCCTACGTGCGCGCCGAGACGCCGAGTTGGGTCGAAAGCTGTTGACGACCATTAAAAGTATCCACCAACCAACGATTTGCGCCGTAAGAGGGGTTGCCACGGGTGGTGGTGCCTGTCTCGCTGCCGCCTGCGACTTTCGCATTGCGAGTCAGAGTGCTCGCATAGGCCTTGGTGAGGTGAAGGTGGGCATGAACCTTATGTGGAATGCCGTCCCATTATTTGTGGAGTTGCTGGGTCTATCACGGGCAAAGCGCCTCATCATGTCGGGCGACCTGCTCGGTGTCGAGACGCTCGAGCAGTGGGGGCTGCTGGATGAGGTTTGTCCGGACACTGAGCTTAAAAACGTCGCTGTTCAATGGGCTCGTCAATACGCCGACCTGCCACCCGTCGCTGTGCAAATGATCAAGCGCAGTGTGAATCAATATGCTCTCGCTTTAAGCGAGGCAGTAATGCACATGGATGAGGATCAGTGGATCTTGGCTGCGCGCAGCGATGACTTTAAAGAATGTGTTAGCGCTTTCGTTGAGAAGCGTACTGCTAAGCCGACAGGTTTCTGATCAGCCAACCTATAAATCACAGGTAAAACAAAATGAGTGAACGCATTGTCTCGGGTTACTGCGACCCCAAGTTCGCCGCTATCGAAGACGAACTTTCGAAGGCCATTCAGAGCGGTTTCGATACGGGTGCCTCCGTCGCCATCGAGTATCAAGGCGAGATGGTGGTTAATCTATGGGGTGGTTACAAGGATCGACAGCGAACGCAACCTTGGCTTGAAGACACCATTGTGAACGTTTTTTCGACCACCAAGGCGATTACCGCTACCTGCATTTTGCAACTTATCGAGCGTGGGAAATTGGACCTGAACGCCCCTGTCTCGGATTACTGGCCTGAATATGGCTGCAAGGGTAAAGAAGCGACAAAGGTGAGCGATTTTCTATGTCATCGCGCAGCTATGCACGGGTTTCAGGGGGGGGTTCCACAGTTTGACTACCGTGATTGGGACAAATGGACTGCGGCCCTTGCGGCACAGGCGCCTTTTAGAACGCCCGGTACCACTCAGGGGTATCACGCACTGACTTACGGTTGGTTGGTGGGTGAATTAATTCGTCGTGTAGACGGTAGGAGCGCTGGTAGATATTTTCGTGAGGAGATTGCAGAGCCGCTTTGCCTTGATTTTCACATTGGCTTAGACGAAGCGGCGATGGCGCGTTGCGGCGACATTTTGGTCGATTCGTCGCCCAAACCTTGGGCGTTGATGGCCCTCACCTTGGTTCCCGATTTCTTGTTGTCAGCGCAGTTGCGTCACGTAAAAAAATACGTGCGCTTGGGCGATATGAAAGTTGCCTTTTCGTCGAGAGGGAGTTCGACCGGCGGGTTCGAGATGAACACAGAAGAATGGCGGCAGGCGGAGATTCCCTCTGCCAATGGTCATGGAACAGCCGCGGCCTTAGCGAAGTTGTTTGGTGTGCTCAGCACGGGTGGTGAACGAGATGGTCATAAAATCATGGAGCCATCGACCATTGACCTCGCAGTCACTCCCCTTTCCGAGGGGCCAGACACCGTTATTCTGGGTGCTCCGATCCGTTTTGGCGTGGGCTACGACCTCGGTCTTGGTACAACCACGATAGGCTCGGACCCACATCCTGACCGCCTGTTTGGGCACTGCGGTATTGGCGGCACGGTGGCGTTTGGTGATCCAGAGCATGGGTTGGGTTACGGGTTCTTATGCAACCGAATGCATAACCCTAGACTGCTTTATCGTACGTCGAATCAGTTGACCAAAACGCTACTGGAGATCGTTGGATGAGTTGACCTCGGGCGTTAATACGTCGAGAGGATTAACTTACATCGCGAAAGTTTGGTTTGCGTTTTTCGATAAAGGCACGAACACCCTCGGCGACATGGGGAAAGTCGAATAACACCCTCTGTGTCTCTTTTTCATATTCTAATTGCTCGCTTAAGGTGTTGGAGAGTGCGCGGTCATGAGCCTTTACTACGGCTTTTAAACCGATTGTTGGGCCCTCTGCGAGACGCCCCGCAATCGTTTGAGCTTCAGTAAGAAGTTGGTCATCTGACACGCAGTCCCAAATAAGGCCCCAATCCTTTGCAGTCGCAGCGGGCAGGTCATCTCCGAGCAGTGCTAAACCGTTGGCGCGGGCTCTACCAACCAGATTGGGCAGAAACCAAGAAGCACCCATATCGGGGATGATTCCCAAATTGGGACCAAAGACAAGTTTGAACTTGGCCGATTCGCAGGCGATGGCAATATCGCCTGCGAGCGCCAAGCCAACGCCACCGCCTGCAGCGATACCGTTGATAGCAGTCACCACAGGCTTTGTGGATTGAGAAACCGCTCTAACAAGAGGGTTGAACCCGCGATCCATACTGGCCGCTGTCGCCTCACCTGCCGACAGACCTGTGGGGGAAGGCCAGCTCTTGCTGTCGAGATCGGCTCCTGCACAGAATGCGCGCCCTGAGCCAGTAATGACGATCGCCCGAACATCTTTACTTACTCGCGCATCATTCAGTGCACTGAGCAAATTCATGGTGAGCGTTTCGTTGAGTGAATTAAGAACCTCTGGCCGGTTGAGCGTGAGGGTAAGCACGCCGTTGTCGGCAAGGTTTGAAAGCAGAGTATTTGACATGATGCGCTGGCTCTTTTTGTTGTTTTAGCCCGTCAACTCTAATCAGCTATGGTTATGAGTTCCACCAATTTGGTGTCTTGCTGGCCATGGAGCCTTGCGGCCATTTCTGCTTAAGATTCAGCGCTTGGGAGTCGGAATAGGTCCTCAACTGAACACCCAAGTGTCCGAGCGATTTTGAGCGAAAGGACGGTTGATGGTACATACATGCCATTTTCGATCGCGTTAATGCTTTTGCGTGAGACACCGGCAAATTTGCTGAGTTCCGCCTGCGTTAGATTTGCTTCGCGCCGCTTAGTCTCGAGGTTGTTGAGCAGTTTTGGGTGGTGTTTTCCCATAATGAAGCGCCTTTAGCTATCTCGAAAATATGCGATTCAGTCGGCTCGCCGCCAGCCACTGAATGCACTTAATCACGGCGAGTTAAGTCCCATGTATGTCTGGCGCACTTATCGCTCCTCAAAGTCTTCAACAGCCTGATTGATCTCGTTACTGGAAGGGGGGTAGAGGTGGCCTGCGGCCGTGATGCCAAAGCCGATACAACCAACGAGTGCGCCGGCGGCTTTGAAGAAATTGCCAAACGCATAAAAACCTAGAGCATAAATGCCGAGTCCAACAAATAAGGTGATGAGACCACCTCGCCGATAATCGGTCGGCTCTTCTTTTTTTTCATCGAGCATCTTGAGCAGGTCATCAAGCTTATCTGGATCGTCAATAGTGCGAGATATTTCTAGGATCGTCTCTCGGCGCTCCTTGCCTTCTTGGTATTGCCAGAAAAAGACGGATAACGGAATGATGATGCCGGTCAACATGCCAACTATTGGAATTAGTTCGGCCATCTGATTGCTCCTAAACGTTCAATATGTAACGTAAAGGTATCATTTTATGGTTGGGAAGTAAACGTTACATTTCTCGGTCATCAGGCCTCAAAATGGATGCGCATGGCGAAGCGATGCAGCGCTTTTCAATAAATGAGGTGACATCGACTGGGATCGCTCCACCCAAAGTTTGTTCGAAATTATGGTAATGCGTCGTATCTACCCTTGATTCATAACCACCCTTTGCTGTCCTTTTGCTATGGTCGCGTCTCACAAAACTTGTTGCCCTGCCATGACGTCACTTGATTTTTCATCACTGCCTATCAGTCCCGAGCAACTCGAGGCTTTGGATGGGGCCGGTTTTACTAAGATGACGCCTGTGCAGGCCGAGAGTTTGCCGCTCATACTTGAGCGAAAAGACGTCATTATTCAAGCGCAGACAGGCAGCGGAAAAACCGCGGCGTTTGGTATCGGTTTGTTGGCCCATTTAAACCCCCGCTTTTTTGGTGTGCAAGCCTTGGTGATGTGCCCAACTCGTGAGCTTGCCGAACAGG
The DNA here is from genome assembly GCA_002689915.1 of Halieaceae bacterium. Taxonomy (GTDB): domain Bacteria; phylum Pseudomonadota; class Gammaproteobacteria; order Pseudomonadales; family Halieaceae; genus Luminiphilus; species Luminiphilus aquimaris. Next base: position 68,838 of record NZIJ01000031.1, read on the forward strand.
TCTCCCAGTCCATACGGCAGTTGGCGAGTCGGATGTCGAACATCAAGACAGTGCTCTTGTGCGGTGGGAAGCCCTTTGGCCCACAGCGAGATTCCTTGCGGCACGGTGCTCACATTGTTGTCGGTACGCCTGGCCGTATCGAAGATCACCTCCAGCGCGGTAACTTGGAACTGAAGGGGGTTAAGACCTTTGTGCTGGACGAGGCTGATCGTATGTTGGATATGGGGTTTGCCCAGGTGATGGCTGATATCACAGCGCGCTTGCCAAAAAACCGACAGACGCTTTTATTGTCGGCTACCTTTCCAGAAGACATCAAAAAAGTCAGTCGATCAATTCAACACAACCCTCTGCAAATCCGTGTTGAGGCGCCGGCGAGCCGTGAGAAGCAGATTGTTGAGCAGCTTTTCTTTGAAGTTCAGAAGCATGAGCGTGACCGGTGTCTACTCGCGTTGTTCGAGCATTATCGTCCGCGAAATGCCATGGTTTTTTGTAACACCAAACAGCAGTGTGCCGAAGTTGCTCGCTTTCTGAGAACGCATGATATTGAGGCGGCCGCGATTCATGGTGACCTTGATCAGCGCGAGCGAGACCAGGTGCTACTGCAATTTGCCAACGACTCGTGCCCTGTTTTAGTGGCCAGCGACGTTGCCGCTCGTGGACTAGACATTCCTTTGCTAGAGATGGTTGTCAATTACGAGTTACCTCGAGACGCTGATACGTACGTACATCGAATTGGGCGTACGGGAAGGGCTGGCGAGTCTGGTCAGGCGTTTAGCTTGGTGACGCCTCCTGAGGCCCCGCGTATGAGGGTTGTAGAGGAGTACTTGAACACTAATTGCATCTGCGATGTGCTTTCCTCACTCGATCGAGATCCCAATTATCAATTGCAGGGCAGTAGGGTCACGCTCCAATTTGACGCTGGCAGAAAACAAAAAATTCGCCCGGGCGACCTACTGGGTGCCCTGACCGGCGACGCGGGTCTGTCGGGTGGTCAAATCGGCAAGATTACAATTGCCGAAACCAGCAGCTACGTTGCAATTGATCGCTTAGCGCTGCGGCAAGCGATGAATTACCTCGCAAACGGGAAAGTCAAAGGCCGAGCCATACGCGCTAGACGTTTGAAAGCTCAGCAGTAGCCGCGCGTGCAGGCACATATTTCAGCGGTGGACGTGCAGTTCCCGCCCTAAGTGTTTATCAAGGCTTACTCTGTACGGTGATCGTTGTGCTCAGGCGGGCTTGAGCCGAACCGTCTACGTTATGCGGTTTACCGAGCGTCGCCCCAATCCCAAAATGGTGAGTGATAGAGGTGGGACGAGGGGTCCCGGATAGACGGATTCCTTGGTCTTGTCGCCTGCAAAGCGATCGTTTCAGACAAAAAAAAAGAGTCAACACCTAAAGATGTCGACCCTTCGTA